>NZ_JBISWJ010000014.1:0-6312 GCF_044462225.1 Kocuria kalidii
CCCGCCACGGGGGCGAAGCTGGTGCGGCTCCAGGGCGCCATCGGGAAGAAGTGGGGTCAGCAGCGCTGGGAGCGCGGGGCCCTGGGCTACCCGGTGGGGGACCTCGTCCTCCAGGGCAGCGACTCCGCCCACCAGAAGTTCCAGCACGGCATCATCACGTGGACCCGCTCCGGAGGCGCGCGCACGCACCCGTTCCGGGGCGAGTGCCAGAACCTCAACAACGGCCGCTCCGTGCAGCCGACCCGCAACGCGGCGCGGGTGTCGCTGACCATCGCCGAGGCCTACGGGCGCTCCGAGGCCACGTTCATCAACTGCGTGCGGATCGCCGGCAGCTACGTCGAGGAGTGGCGCACGTCCTCCTACGTCGGGGCCAGCGGCTTCAAGAGGCCCGGGGTGCCCTCCGGGCACACGCAGCACCTCTTCTCTCCGCAGGGGTCGTACTCGGTCACGGAGTCCTTCGGGGTCTACAACCCCGGCACGGCGCTGCCCTACCGGCAGCTCAACCCGAACTCCCGGTGGGGCGGCCGTCCCGGCACGCTCTACAACAAGTACTTCGAGTCCCCGGGCTACACCTGGCCGGACGAGAACATGTGGTACTTCTCGCTGTCGGGCGACTACCGGCTGGGCGTGGTGATCAACTACAACCGCCCGCCCGACTCGTCCATCGTCCAGGGCCACGGCTTCGCGATCTTCCTGCACGCGAACAAGAAGCCCACGGCCGGGTGCATCGCCCTGCACGAGCACGAGGTCGCCCGGTACATGCGGACGGCCCGGCCGGGTGATCGGATCATCATGGGCGTCCGGGCGGACCTGTTCCGCTGACGCTCCGGGAACGGGGGAGGGGGACCGCGCGGCGCGCGGTCCCCCTCCTGTCCGTCCGGCCCCGTCCGTCCGGGGCTACTCCACGGTCTGCTCCACCCGGGCCTGCTCGCGGCGGCCGAAGGTCCACAGCAGCAGCTCACTGGGCACGGCGCGCAGCACGCGCACACTCCCCGTCCGGCCACGGCCGCCGCGCACGGCGCCGTAGGAGGGTGCGATGAGCACCACCGTGTCCTCCTCGTCCTTGAGCATGACCTTGGCCAGGAGGCTCAGGGACTGCCACAGGGTCTGCTCCTCGTCGTGCAGCAGGGGACGGTCGTGCCAGCCGGGCTGGGCGCGGCGGGCGTCCTCGTGGTGGACGAAGAACTCCACGGTGTTCATCCGCTTGTCCAGCGGTCCGAGGCGCGCCGGCGAGTACAGCGGGGGGTGCTCCACCTTCCGCACCAGCTCGTCCCACGGCTGGCGGGCCACGAGCTCCTCCGTGCGACGGGCGCGGTCGTGCAGCACGGGGACGCGGGACAGGGCCTTGCCGGCCAGGACGTCGGGGCGACCGTCGCGCAGGACGATGTGTGCGGCGAGGTCGCGGGTGCTCCAGCCCTCGCACAGGGTCGGGGCGTCGGGGCCCAGTCGGCGCAGGAGCGCGGCGAGATGCCGGCGCTCGACGTTGGCGAAATTGGTCACGTGGTTCCTCCTCGTGGCGCCGCCGTCGGTCGGCGGGGCCGTCCTCCCACCACGCTATACCGGGTGCCGCCGCCGCCGGGAACCGGCGCGGGGTGGCACCGGGTCAGCCCCGGGGGACGGGCGGCCCCAGGTGGAGGAGCACCGAGGCGAGGCCCGCGACCACGACCACGCCCGCCACGACCGCCAGGGCCGGGCTGCGGAGGGACCAGGCCCCCAGCTTCTCCAGCACGGTGCCGGGGCGGTCGCCGCCGGGGGCCAGCCGCCATCCGCCGGCGAGCCGGCCCGAGCGCCGTGCCCTGTGCTCGAAGGGGATCGTGGCGTACGGGACGACGGCGCTGGCCAGTCCCAGCACCCCGAATCCGGCCGACCACCGCTGGTCCACCCACACGAAGCAGGTCACCACGCAGTACGCCAGGAAGACGAGCCCGTGCAGCATGCCGAAGACGGGCACGAAGGCCTCCGAGGTCCCCGTGTACTTCAGGACCATGCCGAGGATCAGCAGGGTCCAGGTCACCGCCTCTGCGACGGCGAAGCGTCCGTAGAGCTCGCGGGGTGTCATGGGGGTGCTCTCCTGCGTGTCGAGGGCCTGGTGGGCGTCCGGGTCGTTCGGGGGCGCCTGATCCACGATCCGGCCGTCCTCCGTCACCAGGATGATATCCGCGCCGTGGACGGTGCGGAGTCGGTGCGGAGTCGGTGCGCGAGGCCGGACGGGGCCCCGCCGGGGACCGATTGTGGCGTTCCGTGAACTGGGTCACCACTATCCCTGGTAAAACCACACGAACTCACATAAACTCAAAGGAACAAAGAGCCCGTCCCCGTCCGTGAGGTGCATGTCATGTTCGCAGAGGAACGCCAGGCCGAGATCGCGGAGCTGGTGGGCACGACCCGCCGGGTCAACGGCGCCGACCTGGCCCGCCGCTTCGACGTCACCATGGAGACGGTCCGCCGCGACCTCGCGGCCCTCGAGGCCGCCGGAAGGCTGCGGAGGGTCCACGGGGGCGCGGTCTCCGCGGACCAGTCGACGTCCGACGAGAAGGCGATCTCCTCCCGCAAGCACCTCAACACCCCGGAGAAGCGGCGGGTCGCGGAGGCCGCGTTCAGCCTCCTGCGCACCAGCGGGGCGGGGGCCGTCGTGCTCGACGCCGGCAGCACCGTCGAGGCCCTGGCCGACCTCATCGTCCGCACCGACTCCTCCCTGCCGGACGGGCAGGAACAGCTCATCATCACCCACGCCCTGCACATCGCCGCCAAGCTCGCCGACGCCACCGGCATCGGCCTCGAGCTCGTCGGCGGGCGGGTCCGCAAGCTCACCTGGGCCGCCGCCGGCAGCCGGGCCGCGGAGCACTACACCCGGCTGCGCCCCGACCTCGCGTTCGTGGGCTGCAACGGGATCCACGCCGCGTTCGGCCTGAGCACCCCGGACCCCATCGAGGCGGTCGTCAAGTCCGCCATCATCCAGACCTCCCGGCGGGTCGTGGTCCTCTGCGACTCCGCCAAGCACGATCAGGAGACCCTCATGCGCTTCGCGTCGCTCGACGAAGTCGACACCCTCATCACCGACCGGGCACCCGGCCCGGAGCTCGCCGCCGCCCTCGAGGAGGCCGACGTCGAGGTGGTGGTCGCGTGATCCTCACCGTCACCCTCAACCCGTCCCTCGACCGCACGGTCGAGCTCCCCGCCCCGTTGCGCCGCGGCGCGGTCCAGCGCGCCGACGGCGCCCGGCAGGACGCCGGGGGCAAGGGCGTGAACATCTCCCGGGCGCTGCGCGTGAGCGGCGTCCCCACCCTGGCCGTGCTGCCGGGGGACCCCGGCGACCCGCTGCTGGCGGAGCTCGCGGCGGCCGACGTCCCCTACGAGGCGGTTCCTGTGGGCGCGCCGATCCGCTCGAACATCACGATCACCGAGCCGGACGGCACCACCACCAAGATCAACGCACCCGGTGCGCCGCTGGACCCCGAGCAGGTCGACGCCGTCGTCGAGCTCCTCGTGCACCGCGGCGCGGACGCCTCCTGGGTGGTCCTGGCCGGCTCCCTGCCGCCCGGCGCCCCCGAGGACGTCTACGCACGGATCGTCCGCCGCGTCCGCGCCGCCCTGGGGGACCGTTCACCCCTCTTCGCCGTGGACACCTCCGGAGCAGCCCTTCGGGGCTCCACCTCCGGCGACGACGCCCTGCCCGACCTCATCAAGCCCAACGGCGAGGAGCTCGCCGAACTCGTGGGGGCGGTCGACGGCGAGCGGCTCGAGGCCGATCCCGACCTCGCGGCCGCGACCGCCGCCGCGCTCGTGGACCGCGGCCTGGGCGCGGTCCTCACCACCCTCGGGGCCGGCGGGGCGGTGCTCACCGTCCCGGAGGGCTCCTGGCACGCCGTCCACGAACCCGTGGCCGTGCGCTCCACCGTGGGCGCCGGCGACAGCTCGCTCTCGGGCTACCTCATCGCCCAGGAGCGCGGCGACGCGCCGCCGGAGTGCCTGCGCCAGGCCGTGGCCTCCGGATCCGCCGCGGCCGCCCTGCCGGGCACCCGCGTCCCGGCCCTGACCGAGACCACCCCGGGGGCGGTCACCGTGCGGGAGCTCGCCGCACGCGCCGTCCCCGACTGACCCCGCCCGATCCCGCCCGACCCCACCTCACCTCATCCGAACCACCCGGGCCCCGGCCCGGCCGCTCAAGGAGGACACTGTGTCCGAGCTCATTACTCCCGACCTGGTCTCGCTCGACCAGGACCTGGGAGAAGACAAGGAAACCGTCATCGGCCAGCTCGCCGCCCTGGTGCAGCGCACCGGGCGGGCGGAGCAGCTGGACGGGCTGCTGGCCGACGCCATCGCCCGCGAGAACAAGACCGCCACCAGCATTCCCGGCGGCATCGCGATCCCGCACTGCCGCTCCACCGCCGTCCTCGAGCCCACGCTGGTCATGGCCCGCCTGGATCCCAAGGTGGACTGGGGCGCCAAGGACGGTCCCGCGGACCTCGTCTTCTTCATCGCCGCTCCGGAGGGCGCCGACCAGACCCACCTGAAGCTGCTGGCCAAGCTCGCCCGCTCGCTCATGAAGAAGGAGTTCGTGGCGTCGCTGCGCGCCGCGCGCTCCGAGCAGGAGGTCGTCCGGATCGTCGACGGGACGCTCGGTCTCGGACCGGACACCGAGGCGCCGCCCGCCGAGGGCTCCGCCGCCGGGTCCACGGCCGCCGCCGCCGTCCCGGCGTCGGTGGGCACCCGCACGGACACCGGGACGGACGCCGACGGCGCGGCCGCGGCACCGACCGCCGCGGAGACGCCGGCCGCCCACACCGGCCGCAAGATCGTGGCCGTCACCGCCTGCCCGACCGGCATCGCCCACACCTACATGGCCGCCGACGGGCTCACCTACGCGGCCGAGGAGATGGGCGTGGAGCTGGAGGTCGAGACGCAGGGCTCGGCCGGCTTCACCAAGCTGGACCCCGCCACGATCGCCGCGGCGACCGCGGTGATCTTCGCGACCGACGTCGACGTCCGGGACCGCTCCCGCTTCGCCGGCAAGCCGGTCGTCGCCTCGCCCGTCAAGCGCGCCATCGACGAGCCCAAGGTGATGATCGAGGAGGCGCTCGCGAACGCCGAGAACCCGAACGGCCCCCGCGTGCAGGGCGCCGCCGGCGCGGACACCGCGCAGGCCTCCTCCACGAGCGGTCAGGACGGCTGGGGCACCCGCATCCGCAAGGCCGTGATGACCGGCGTCAGCTACATGATCCCGTTCGTGGCCGCCGGCGGTCTGCTCATCGCCCTGGGCTTCATGATCGCCGGCGCCGGTGTCGCCGACGTCGCCGACGACGTCCTGGGGACCTCCACCCTGTGGAACCTCGGTGACGCGACCATCGCCCTGTACCTGGGCGCCGTCCTGTTCAAGATGGGCGCCCTGGCCATCGGGCTGCTCGTCCCGGCGCTGGCCGGCTACATCGCCTACGGGCTCGCCGACCGCCCCGGCATCGCCCCCGGCTTCGCCGCGGGTCTCGTGGCCAACTTCATGGGCGCGGGCTTCCTCGGCGGCATCGTGGGCGGCCTGCTGGCCGGTCTCGCCGCCTACTGGCTGGCCCAGCCGCGGCTGCCGCGCTGGCTCGGCTCCCTGATGCCGGTGGTCGTCATCCCGCTGCTGGCCACCCTGTTCTCCTCGGGCCTGCTGCTGCTGGTCCTGGGCGGACCGATCGCCACCTTCATGCTCTGGCTCACCGAGTGGCTCAGCGGCATGACCGGCGCCAGCGCGCTGGCGCTCGGCGCGATCCTCGGCCTCATGATGGGCGCCGACCTCGGCGGCCCGATCAACAAGGTCGCCTACACGTTCGCCGCCGCCGGCCTCGGTGCCGCCACGGTCGCGAACACCGCCCCGCAGGAGATCATGGCCGCCGTCATCGCCGCCGGCATGGTCCCGCCGCTGGGCCTGGCCCTGGCCTCGCTCGTCGGCAAGCGCTACTTCACCGTGGCCGAGCAGGAGAACGGCAAGGCCGCGTGGCTGCTGGGTGCGTCCTTCATCTCCGAGGGAGCGATCCCGTTCGCGGCCGCCGACCCGCTGCGCGTGCTGCCCTCCACCATGGTGGGCGGGGCCGTGGCCGGCGCGATCTCCCTCAGCGCGGGGGCGCTCTCCCCGGCACCGCACGGCGGTGTGTGGATCCTGCCCCTCATCGGCAACCCGCTGATGTTCCTGCTCGCGGTGGTTGTCGGTACCGTGGTCACAGCAGCAGTCGTCGTCGCCCTCAAGCACGTGGGCGGAGCACACGGGCGAGTGGCCGACGCCACCCGCTCGCGCGAGGACGCCGCCGCTGTGCCGACCACCGCCTGAGCGTCGTG
>NZ_JBISWJ010000015.1:0-29159 GCF_044462225.1 Kocuria kalidii
GCCCGACAGGGCCCGTGCACGACCGCTCTTTTCTCCAGGAAGAGGAACACCATGCAGACACTGACAGGCGTGGGGGTGTGCGCGGGCCGCGTCATCGGCGAGCTCGTGAGCATGCCGGAGCCCGTCTCCGAGCCCGCCGCGGAGCTGACCCTCCAGGACGAGGAGCCCCAGGCGGCGGTGGACCGGCTGCACACGGCCGCGGCCGCCGTCAAGGCGGAGCTCAAGCGGCGCGCCGAGGTCGCCGTCGAGAAGGACGCGGCGGACGTGCTCAAGTCCACGGCCCTCATGGCGGGGGACAAGGCGCTGCTGAAGAACGCCGCGAAGCTCATCACCGGACGAGGGCTCGCCCCCGAGCGCGCCCTGTGGGAGGCCGCGAGCGACTACGCGGACCAGATGCGTGCCCTGGGCGGCTACATGGCCGAGCGCGCCGCGGACATCGAGGACGTCCGGGCCCGGCTCGTGTGCCAGCTGCGGGGGCTCCCCATGCCGGGTGTGCCGCAGCGGGAGACGCCGTTCGTGCTGACCGCCGAGGACCTGGCGCCCGCGGACACCGCGACCCTGGACCCCGAGATGGTCCTGGCCCTGGTCACCTCCGGCGGCGGACCGCAGTCCCACACGGCCATCCTGGCCCGCAACCTCGGGCTGCCCGCCGTCGTGGCCGCACGGGGCGTCGAGGAGATCGCCGACGGCACGAGCGTGTTCGTGGACGGTGCCAGCGGCGAGATCCGCACGGAGCCCGGCGAGGAGGAGCTCGAGCTCGTGGAGGCGTGGGTGCGCAGCGCCGCGGCGCGCAGCGCCTTCGACGGCAGCGGCGTGCTCTCGGACGGCACGGAGGTGCCGCTGCTCGCCAACGTGGGCACCCCCGAGGACGCCCGCACGGCGGCGGCGGCCGGCGCCCAGGGCGTGGGGCTGCTGCGCACCGAGTTCTGCTTCCTGGGCCGGGACAAGGAGCCGTCCGTCGAGGAGCAGGTGGAGCAGTACACCGCGATCCTGGAGTCCTTCCCCGGCAAGAAGGTCGTGGTCCGCACCCTCGACGCCGGAGCGGACAAGCCCCTGCCCTTCCTCACGGACACCGACGAGCCGAACCCCGCGCTCGGGGTCCGGGGCTACCGCACGGACCGCACGGTGCCGGGCGTGCTCGCCCGCCAGCTCGAGGCGATCGCGCTGGCGGAGAAGGCGACGGACGCGGACGTGTGGGTCATGGCGCCGATGATCGCCACGACCTCCGAGGCCGCGGACTTCGCCGCGATGGCGACGGCCGCCGGCCTGCGGGTCCCCGGGGTCATGGTCGAGACGCCGTCGGCGGCCGTCACCGCCGACCAGATCCTGCGCCACGTCAGGTTCGTCTCCCTGGGCACCAACGACCTCACCCAGTACACGATGGCCGCGGACCGGATGATGGGCTCGCTCGCGGAGCTCAACAACCCGTGGCAGCCCGCCGTGCTGCGGATGATCCGGTACACCGTGGAGGGAGCCCGCCGGGCCGAGTCCGAGGGCGCCGGCCCCCGCAACGTGGGTGTCTGCGGCGAGGCCGCGGCCGATCCGGCGCTCGCCGTGGTGCTCGTGGGCCTCGGGGTGCACACCCTGTCCATGAGCCCCCGCGGACTGGCCTCCGTCGCGGCCGTGCTGCGCAGCGTCGACCTCGGCACCGCCCAGGCGCTCGCCGAGGTCGCCATCGAGCAGCCGAGCGCGGAGGAGGCCTCGGCGGCCGTGCGGGCCGAGCTCAGCGTGCTCGCCGAGCTCGGCCTCTGATCGGCCGGCTCCACCGTTCCGCACCACCCCAACCACCGGGGCCCGCCATCCAGGGCCCCGCAACCCGAAGGAGAACCACCATGGCAGAACGCACCGCCACCATCGCCTCGTCCGTCGGCCTGCACGCCCGTCCGGCCGCGATCTTCGCCGAGGCCGCGGGAGAGTACGACCTCGACATCACCATCGCGGCCGAGGGCGAGCCCGAGGACGAGGCCATGGATGCCTCCAGCGTGCTGTCGCTGATGTCCCTCGGCGCCGGCCAGGGGGACAAGGTCGTCCTGCGCGCCGAGGGCGAGGGCGCCGACGACGCGCTCGACTCCCTCGTGCAGATCCTCGAGACGGACCACGACGCCGAGTAGCCCCACCTCCGCACCGGCACCCACGGCGCCCGCCCACCGCACGGTGGNGGGCGGGCGCCGTCGCCCTGACCCGGACGTGTCTCACCGGCCTCCCACGAGCGGCGACTACCGTGGAGGGGATGCCCGTACACAGCATGGAGGACCGATGACCGCCGACCGACCACCGCTCGACCACAGCAGCCCGGAGCGGGAGCGATCGCCGCGGGCGCCTCGACGGGCGCTCATCGTGGGCACGGGCCGGGACCGGGGGGCGCTCGCGGCGGCGCGCTCGCTCGGACGGGCGGGCTGGACCGTGGGCGTCGGCACCCCGGACGGACCCGGCATGCTGGGCGCCACGCGGGCGGCCGCGGTCCGCCACGAGGTGCCGCGGCCCCGGGGGGACGGCGCCGCCTTCATCGACGGCGTCCGCCGGGCGGTCACGGAGAAGTCCTACGACGTCGTCTTCGGCGCCGGCGACGACTGGATGGCCGCGGTCTCGGCGTACCGCCGGCACATCCCGGCGGCCGTGGCGCACCCGGGCCCCGAGGTGGTGGCCGCGGCCCTCGACAAGATCGGCCTCGCGGACCGGGCCGTCCGGGCGGGACTCGCCGCTCCGCGGACGCTGGCGGCCACGGACGAGGCGCTCGCCGCGTGGGACGGCCCCGTCGTGGTCAAGTGCCGGGCGCACTGGGCCCCGGGCCAGACCCGTCCCCACCGCATCGAGGCCAAGCTCTTCCCGGACGCCCGCGCCGCGGCCGGGCAGGTCCGGCGGATCCTCGGCGCCGGGGCCGAGCCGGTGCTCCAGGCACCCGTGCGCGGCACCCTGGGGGCCCTGATCGGCGTCTACCACGACGGTCGCCTGCGCGGCCGGGTGCAGCAGACCACCTCCCGGCTGTGGCCCACGCCCAACGGCGTCTCCGCCCGCGCGCAGACGGTGCCCGTCGACGAGGCGCTCGCGGACCGAGCCGAGGCGCTGCTCCGCGAGCTGGGCTGGTGGGGTCTCGTGGAGCTGCAGTTCCTCACCGGGGACGACGGCGTGCCGCAGCTCATCGACCTCAACGGACGCTTCTTCGGCTCGATGGCCCTCGCCGAGGCCGCGCGCCCCGGCCTGGCCGACGCCTGGGGCCGGCTGGTCCTCGGCGGACCCGTGCCGCGGCTTCCCGACGCCCGCCCCGGGGTCCGCTACGCCTGGCTGGCCGGGGACATGCGGCGGGCCGCCGTGGAGCGCCGGGGCGGTCTGGCGGCGGACGTCGTCGACACGCTGCGCTGGGGCCGCGGCGCCCAGCACAGCGTGTGGGACCTGCGCGACCTCGGTCCCACCTGGCACCTGGCCACGTGGCGGGTCAGGAACGGCGCGGAGTCCCGCTAGCCACGCCCCTCGGTGCTGTCAGCGCCGCCGTCGCCGCAGCGCACGCAGGGTCTCGCCCACGAGCAGCCGCTCGGGGGCGCGCAGCGCGACCAGCCCGAGCAGGTACGTGCCGCCCACGACGGCGGCGCAGAGCGCGGCGAGCACGACGGACGGCAGCGCGGGCAGCGCCTCCCGCGCGAGCAGTCCCGCGGCGCCGGCGACGGCCGCCAGCGCCAGCGCCCGGAGCACCAGGACGGTCGCCGTCCGTGCGTCCAGGCCGGCGTGTCGCCGGTGCAGCAGCCACGCGTTGAGCAGCGCGGCCGCGACCAGGGACGCGGTCGTGGCCGCCGCGATCCCGGCGAGTCCCATGACGGGGGCCAGTACGACGTCCCCGACCACGTTCACGACCATCGCCAGCACCGCCACGACCACCGGCCCGCGCGAGTCGCCGAGGGCGTAGGACGCCCTCACCACCACCTGCCGGACGCCGAGGGCGAGCAGCGCCGGGGCGTACCAGGCGACCGCGGTGGCCGTCGCCGCGACGTCCTCGTCGTCGAAGGCGCCGTGGCCGAAGGCGGTCGCGACGAGGGGACCGGCCGCGACCACGAAGACCGCGCAGACCGGGGCGAGCACCGTCACGACCACGGACAGCCCACGGTGCACGAGCCGCCGCAGCTCGGGACGGTCCTCCGCGGAGGCGCCCAGGGCCGGGTAGAGGGGGACGAGCAGGGCGGCGATGACGATGGTCTCCGGCAGGTCGACGAGCCGCCAGCCGTAGGACAGGGCGGAGATCGTGCCGTCGCCGAGGGTGGAGCCCACCGCCCGGTCGACCAGGGTGTTGACGTTGACGACGGCGTTGCCCACCAGCATGGGCGGAACGAGCCGGGCGATCTCCCGGAAACCGGGGTCCCCCATGTCCCACCGGGGCCGGACCCGCGTGCCGAGGGCCACGACGGGGGGCAGCTGCATCAGCAGCCGCGCCGCCGACCCCACCACGTACCCCACCGCGAGCGCCGCGATCCCGTACCGGGGCCCGAGCAGGCCCGCCGCGGCGATCATGACGAGGTTGAACGGGACGCCCTGCAGGGACGACCACGCGAAGCGGCCGTGCGCCTGTACGAGGGCGGCCAGGAGATCCGTCCCGGCGACGAGCACGGTCGCGACCAGGACGATGCGGGTGAGTGCGGCGGCCGTGGCGACCTGCTCGTCGTCGAACCCGGGGGCGAGCAGGCTCGTCACGGGCTCCGCGAGCAGGCCCGTGACCACGCCGGCCAGGCCGAGGACGACCACGGTGACGGTGAGGGACACCTCGAAGCCGCGGTGGCCGCGGCACCCCGTGCCGTCCGCGCGCTCCCGGGCGGCCTCCCGGGCGGTCACCGGGGTCACGGAGCGGGCCATCGCCCAGGCGATCAGGCCGAGGACGACGTTCATCACCCCCTGCGCCACGAACCACGCGTCGAGCGCGGCCCCGGCCCCGAAGACGGCGCCGATGACGACGTCCCGGACGAAGCCCAGCACGGTCGAGACGGCGGTCAGACCCGTGACGAGCACCGCGGCACGGGCGATGCTCCACCGCCCGCCCGGTCCGCCCACGGCTTCCGCCACCTCCCTGGTCCGGGACCGCCCCGGGGATGGGCGCGGGCTCCGTCTGCTGCGGTCCGCCGGCCTGCCGGTGCGAACCGCCTGAACAGAATACACAGCGCACCGGCCGGGGCCGGCCCCGGCCGCGCGGCCCGTGCCCGGCACGGCTCGGAACCCGCTGGGGTCCGCGCGGTTAGACTGACCGGGGCCGGCCCCCGCCGGTGCACCGGCCCGCCGGCCGCCCCCGGCCGGCAGCCCCCGACGACCCCGACGATTGAGAGAGCCTTGCGAGAGTTCACCGCACGCTTCGCCACCGCCCAGGAGATCGCCGACTGGGACGCCCACGTCACGGCGAACCCCCACGGCGGCAACCTGCTGCAGTCCGCGTCCTTCGCGGACGTCAAGGCGGACCACGGCTGGCGGCCCCGGCACCTCGTGCACGAGCCCGCCGACGGCGGGCCGTCGTCCTACAACCTGGTCCTCGAGAAGCCGGTGCCCGCCCTGGGCAGGCTCTGGTACATGATCAAGGGCCCCGACGTCGCGTCCGTCGACGACATCCCCGGGATCGCCGCGGCCACTGCCCGGCTCGTGGCCGAGCAGCGGCTGAACGTCTTCGCGGTCAAGATCGAGCCGGACGTCCTGGACTCCGACTACGCCCGCGGCGTCCTCGCGCGGGCCGGGCTGCGGAAGTCCTTCAACATCCAGCCCAACGACTCCACCGCGCTCCTCGACACCGACCGGGACGAGGAGGCCGTGCTGAAGTCCTTGCACTCCCGCGGGCGCAACGCCGTCCGGCGGGCCCTGCGCGAGGGCTGCACCGTCGAGCGGGTGGAGCTCACCGAGCAGAACATGCGCCGGATGTACGGGCTCATGGACACCGTGGGCCAGGGGTCGGCCGACGTGAACCTGCGCTCCTACGAGTACTACGCGGCGTTCTGGACGGCGTTCGAGCGGGCCGGTCAGGGCCGGCTGTACTTCACCTGGGAGGACGGCGAGCCGTCCGTGGGCGCCTACGTCATCGCCTACGGGACCAAGGGCACCTACAAGGACGGCGGCTCGAAGCCCCGGCGCCGCCAGTACGGTGACTCCCACCTGCTGCAGTGGACCGCGATCACGGACCTCATGCGGGACCACGGGATCGTCGAGTACGACTTCTGCGGCACCCCGCCGAGCGACCAGCTCAAGGACAAGGAGCACCCCTACTACGGGCTGGGCCTGTTCAAGACGAGCTTCACCAAGACCGTGGTCGACTTCGTGGGCGTCCACGACCAGGTCCTGAGCCCCGCCAAGTACGCGGTCTGGACCGGCGTGGCCGAGAAGGTCCAGCGCCAGCTGTGGGTCCGCCGCACGGGGCAGCCCTTCTACTGATCCGCCCCCACCCCCGCCGGGCCCGCCCCCCGCGCCACGGAAGGAGGAACGCCGCGTGGTGACCGACCAGCGCGCCCCCCTGCGCCCGTTCGCCGCCTACCCCTCGTCGGACGGGGGAGAGGAGCCCGACGCCCACGTCGTCGAGCCGTTCGGACCCGGTGGGGACACGACCCTCACGGGTGCCGCCCGCCCGATCGCCCGGCACGGTGCGGGCCTGCCCCAGGTGCGCCCCACCGAGACCCAGGCGCTGCACGCCCGGCGCCGCGCCGGGACCGCCACGTCCGACGACGTGCCCACCGGCCCGCAGGCGCTGCCCGTGCTCAGCACGAGCCTGATCCGGGAGTACGGGAACGCCTCCGAGCCGGAGAAGCGCCGCGAGCTGCTCTCGGCCGCCCAGACCGTGCCCCGGACGACGTCGGCCCGCCGGCGTCGCCGCACCGACGCGGCCCCCGTCTCCCGGCCGGAGACGACGACGATCGGCCCCTTCCCGGCCCCCGGGAAGAGCTCCGACCGGATGCAGCGGGGCTCCTACCCCTCCACGCGGGCGCAGGCGGCGCGGCCCGGCGGGCGCTCCCGGCTGCGCTCCATCCTGCAGGGGGAGGCCGCCCCGACCGCCCCCATGCGCGTGGTGGAACGGCTCAACGCCTCCCCGTTCGCCAACCTGCGCCGGTTCGGGGAGTCCACCAGCCGCCAGGCCCGTCGCACCCTGAACTTCGCGCTGCGGCTCGCGGAGACGATGTTCCACTACGGCGCGGACGCCCTGGACGTCGAGAACGCCATCATCGCGGTGTGCGCCACCTACGGGGTCGAGAACGTCGAGGTGGACATCACCAACCAGGCCGTCACGATCAACTACGTCGCCGACGACGACGACCGCGCCGACGGCGAGGACACCCGCACCCGTGAGGACGTGTTCAACGACCCGGACACCAACAGCCACACCGTCATGCGGGTCGTGCGCTCCTGGACGGACAACTACGCGGGCCTGGCCGAGACGCACCAGCTCGTCGCGGACATCACGGGAGGAGAGATGCCCCGCGGGGAGGCGGAACGGCGCCTCGAGGCGATCAACGCCAAGCCCAAGCCCTATGCCCGGTGGATGGTGCGGGCCGCCACGACCGTCGCGGCGATGTCCATCACCGTCGGCATCGGGGGCGGCGTCCTGGGAGCGCTCGTCGCGGGGGTGTCCTCGGTCGTCAACCAGCTCGTGGCCCACCGGCTGGGGATCTGGCGGATCCCCGAGTTCTTCACCCTGGCCGCCCAGTCCGGGATCCTCACCACGATGGCCCTGATGCTGTCCTGGGCCGGCGTCGACCTGTCGCCGGCGCGGGTCATCGCGGGCGGGATCATCCTGCTCCTGCCCACCGCCCGCATGGTCTCCACCATGCAGGACGCGATCAACGGCTTCCCCGTCACGGCGGCCGGACGGCTGCTCTCCACGTCCATGGCGTTCCTCGGCCTCGTGGCCGGCATCGCGGGCGGCGTCTCGATCGCCGGCTACGTGGGCGTGCCCCGGTTCGACGTCTCGCAGAGCGCCTTCGACCCGGTGGGGCCGCTGACCAACACCGTGTTCCTGCTGATCGCCACCGGGCTCATCGCGGTCACGATGCAGGCCAAACCCCGCCACGTGCTCTCCACCGTGGTCACCGCCCTCGGCGGCCTCGTGGTGTACCACACCGGCATGTCCATCGGTCTGGGCGCCCGCCTGGACACGGCGCTCGCGGCGGTCACCAGCGGGTGCGTGGCGACCGTGCTCGCGGCCCGGCACCGGATCCCCCAGCTGGTCCTGGCGATCCCCGCGATGACGTTCCTGCTGCCCGGGCTGTCCATCTTCCGCGGCATGTACACCATCACCGTGGAGACCGACACCTACGGCCCGGGACTCGTGGGGCTCGTCAACGCGATGGCGTCGATCGTGGCGCTGGCCTCCGGGGTGGTGCTGGGCAAGTACCTCATGCGTCCCTTCGTGGGGCACCTCAACGGCACCGGCTCCCGGCGCAACCGTCGCCGCTGAGCCTGTCGCCGCCGACCCCGGCGCCGCCGCGCCCGGCGGCTCCGGCACCGCCCGCGTCGGTCCCGGCCGGACTCAGAGGATCCTGCCGACGGGCAGCTTCTTCTCCGCCTGGAAGACGTCCTCGGTGCGGCCCCGCGCCCAGTAGCCGGACAGCGAGACCTGCTCCCGCTCGAGCCGGCGGTGCGTGAACAGCTCCTCGCGCAGGGCCTTCATGGCCTCCCGCTCGCCGTGGGCGAAGACCTGCACGCCCTCGGGACCCGCCGGCCAGCCGGCCTCGTGCACGGCGCGCACGAGCGCGGGGACCTCGCCGGGCCCGCCCTCCTCGCGGAACACCCAGCGCACCGCCATGCCGGCCGGAGCGGACACCGGCTGGACGTCGCGGGGCGAGTCCACCTCCAGGAGCACGGCACCGCGCGCGGACGCGGGCAGGGACTCCAGCACCGCGAGCGCGGCGGGGATCGCGGCGTCGTCGGCGGCGACGAGGGTCCACGCGGCGTCGGGGGAGGGCACCCACGTGCCGCCCGGACCCAGGGCGATGATCCGGTCCCCGGGCTCGGCGCGGGCCGCCCAGGGCCCCGCGAAGCCCTCGTCGCCGTGCAGCACGAAGTCCATCCAGAGCTCGTGCCGCTCGGGCACGTGGCGGCGGATCGTGAGGTGCCGGGTCACGGGCTGCTGCCCGCCCGGCAGGGTCTCCCTGAGCGCCCAGTAGTCCGGGTTCCGCCCGTGGTCCGGGCCGGGGACCGCGCCGGGGTGCCCCGCACGGGCGTGCTCGGTGCCGGGACGGGGGAAGACGAGCTTGACGTACTTCTCGGGCGGGGCGATGTCCTCGTAGCGCTCGGGCTCGTCGATGCCCAGGACCACGCGGACCATCGACGGCGACAGCTGCTCGCGGGAGCGCACCGTCAGGTTCAGCTGGGGTCTGCGGGGTCGCGCGGACGGGGCACGGGGGGTCGTCGTCATGCCGACCACCCTAACGGAGGGCCTCCGGGCGGCGCCGCGCGGCCTCACAGCCGCCAGTCGACGGGCTCGGCCCCCTGCTGCTCCAGGAGCCGGTCGGTGCGGGAGAACGGGCGGGACCCGAAGAAGCCCCGGGAGGCGGACAGCGGGGACGGGTGCGCGGACTCGACCGTGGGGACGCCGTCCAGCCACGCGGCCGTGCTCCGGGCGTCACGGCCCCACAGGATCGCCACGAGCGGGCTGCCCCGGCCGGCGAGCACCTGGATGGCCCGCTCCGTGACGGCCTCCCAGCCCTTCCCGCGGTGGGACGCCGGGGCGCCCGCGCGCACGGTGAGCACCCGGTTCAGGAGCATCACGCCCTGCCGCGACCACGCCGAGAGGTCCCCGTGCTCGGGCGGATCGATGCCCAGGTCGTCCCGCAGCTCCTTGTAGATGTTCTGCAGGGAGCGCGGGACGGGGCGCACATGGGGCTGCACGGAGAAGGACAGGCCCATGGCGTGGCCGGGGGTGGGGTAGGGGTCCTGCCCCACGACCAGCACCTTGACCTGCTCGAGCGGGTCCTGGAACGCGCGCAGCACCGCGCTGCCCTCGGGGAGCGTGCGGTGCCCGTCGGCGTGCTCCTCGCGCAGGAACCGGCCCATCCGCCGGATCTGCGGTTCCACCGGTGCCAGCGCCTCGGCCCAGTCGGGGGCCATGATCGTGTCCAGGGGCCGGGGCTCGCTCACGGTGCTCCTCGGGGTCGGTGCCGGGTGCGGACGAGCGGCGCGGGCGCCGCTCGTGCCGGCGGGCGCCGGCGGTGGCCCGCGGGCACCACTCTAGGCGGACGCTCCGGGGGAGTCCGCCCGCGCGGGTTCGCGGTAGTCGGTGTCCGCGTGCCGCCGGCGCAGCGTGCGGCCCTCCTCCACCAGCTCCTGCTCCTTCTGCTGCAGCTTCCGGACGGCGCGGAGGTCGCGCTTCGGCAGCCGCAGGACCTCCTCGGCCTCGATGCCCGCCTGGAGCTGGCGTCCGCGCTCCGTCTCGGCGTTGAACTCCGCGCCCGCGAGCAGCACGATGTTCATGATCCAGATCCACAGCAGCAGGACGATGACGCCGCCGATGGTGCCGTAGGTGGCGTTGTAGTTGCTGAAGTTGGACACGTAGTAGCTGAAGCCCACGGTCGTGACCGCCATGACCACGATGGCGAGCGCGGACCCCAGGCTCAGCCAGCGGAACCTCGGCTGCCGGATGTTGGGGGTGGCGTAGTAGAGGATCGCGATCATGAACGCGAGCAGGGCCAGCAGGACGGGCACACGGGCGGTGTTCCACAGCTGCAGCGCGGTCCCGCCGAGGCCGATCAGCCCGCCCAGGCGCTCGGCGACGGGCCCGGAGAGCAGCAGGAGCAGGACCATGCCCCCGACCAGCGCGATCAGCACGAGGGTCACGGCGATCATCATCGGGTAGAGCTTCCAGAGCGGCCGGCCCTCCTCGACCTCGTAGATCCGGTTCATGGCCCGGCCGAAGGCCCGCACGTAGCCCGAGGCCGTCCAGAGGGCGCCGACGAGACCCGTGACCAGGGTCAGCCCCGCCGACGGGAAGCCGGTGAGGTCGCCGATCGGGCCGTCGAGCACCTCCACCGCCCCGTCCGGGGCGCCGAACTCCTCGAGCAGGCGCAGCAGGGTCCGGGTGGTCGCGTCGGCCTGGCCGACGACGCCGAGCAGGGACACCACGGTCAGCAGCGCGGGAAAGATGGACAGCACGGCGAAGAAGGTCATCACCGCCGCGGAGTCGGTGCACTCGTCGCGGAGGAACTCGTGGACGGTCCGGCGCAGGATGTAGCTCCAGGACGGGCGGGTGATCTGGGCGGGCGAGGACGGCTTCTCCGGGCTGTCCGGGTCCGACCCCGGGTCGTCCGGCCTGTCCGGGGCCGGTCCGGGGTCTCCCGAGGTGTCGGACTCGCTTGCCATGGGACTCCTCCGCGTGGTGGCCTGCGGGCCAGGATACCGGGGCGGCCGCCGTGGGCCTGCCCGCGCTCCGGGACGGGCACGACCCGCGGCGGACTGGCTAGAGTGGGCGCATGAGTGCTTCCCCGACCGAGACCCGTCCCCTCGCCGTCGTCACCGGGGCCACCGGGGGCATCGGCCGCGCCTGCGTGCTGGACCTCGCCCGCGACCACGACGTCCTGGCCCTGGGCCGCGACGCCGGCCGGCTGGCCGAGCTCGCCGGCCTCCCGCACGTGAGCGTCCGCGCCGCCGACCTGACCGACCTCGAGGCCCTGCCCGCCCTGGTGGCGGACCTGGACCGGGTCGACGTCCTCGTGCACTCGGCGGCCGTCGCCGGGAGGACCACGGTCGAGGCCGCCTCGGTGCAGGAGTGGCGCTCGCAGCTCGAGCTCAACGTCGTGGCCCCCGCGGAGCTGACCCGCCTCCTGCTGCCCGCCCTGCGGGCCGCCCGGGGCAGGGTCGTGTTCCTCAACTCCGGCTCGGGTCTGACCGCCCGCGGCGGCGACGCCGTCTACGCGGCCTCGAAGTTCGCCCTCCGGGCGCTCGCCGACTCGCTCCGCCAGGAGGTCGAGGCCGACGGGATCGTGGTCGGCTCGGTGCACCCGGGTCCCGTGGACACGCAGATGCAGCGGGACATCCAGGCGCGCCTGGGCAACGAGTACGTCCCGGAGCGCTACATCCGCCCGGAGTCCGTCGCCGCGGCGGTGCGCGCCGTCGTGGACGCGGGGGAGGACGCGCAGCTGACCAGCGTCACCGTGCGCCCCCGGGCGGGGTCGCGGTGACCGCCGAGGACGCCGCGCCCGACCCGGAACCCGGCACAGCCCCGGAGAGGGGGCCGGACGGAGTGCCGGAGAGGGCGCCGGGCGCGGGGCCGGACGGGGACGGCGCCGGCCTCGACCCCACCGACCGCGAGATCCTGGCGATCGAGAACCTGCAGTGGAAGTACCAGGGGGCCAAGGAGATGGAGATCCGGCGTCGTCTGCACCTCTCGCCCACCCGCTACTACCAGCGGCTCAACGTCCTGATCGACACCCGGGCCGCCCTCGAGCACGACCCGATGCTCGTGGCCCGGCTGCGCCGGCAGCGCGGTGACCGCGGATGAGCCGGTATCCGCACGACGAGTTCGACGACGTCCCCGAGGACGGACCCCGCCAGGGCGCCCACCGAGGCGTCCGGCCGACGGTCCGCGTGGGGACCCGGGAGCTCACCGCCATCGTGCTGGCCGGGCTGCTGACCCTCGGCGTCGGGGCGTTCTCGTTCCTCAACGCCCCCGGTGGAGCGCCGCCCGAGGTCTCCGCCCCGGGACCCTGAGCCGCCACGGTCCCGACGCCGCCCCCGCCACCCACCGTTCGACGCCCCGGAAGGAACCGCCGTGCAGCTCGAGGGAAGCAGAGTCCGCGTCCGCGACTGGACCGAGGAGGACCTCGTCGCGTACGAGGCGTGGATCATGCCGCCCGAGGGCGGCGGCGAGCACGAGTGGCAGCGCACGGACGGCCCGTTCTACCCCAACTTCACCGCGGAGGGCGCCCAGCGCTGGCTGGGGACCCTCCGGGAGCGCGTGGTGGCCGGGGAGTGGCCGGATCCGCGCGAGACGATGGTGATCGCCGACGCCGCCGACGACCGGTTCATCGGGCAGGTGTCCTGGTACTGGTCGGAGAAGCCCACCGCGGACCCGGGGGACGGCACGCACCTGCTGCCGCTGCGCTCGCTGGGCATCACCGTGTACTCCCCGCGGCACTGGAGCGGCGGCTACGGGACCGAGGCGATGCGCCTGTGGATCGGGTACCTCTTCGCCCGCACCGACTCCCACCGCCTCGACCTCGAGACGTGGAGCGGCAACGTGGGCATGTGCCGGGTCGCGGCGAAGCTCGGCTTCACGGAGGAGGCCCGGATCCGCCGCGCCCGCATGGTCCGCGGCGAGCACTACGACCGCATGATCTACGGCATGCTCCGCGAGGAGTGGCAGGGCTGAGCGGAATCGGCTCAGGGGGGTTTGCACTCTCCCGGGACGAGTGCCAAGATTGCGATTAGCACTCAGTCGTGTGGACTGCCAATGGTTCGGTCCCCGGCCCGACCCGGGCAGCCACCGGCACAGGAGTGACACCTCAACCACCACGGTGAGGTGCCGCGCGGCGTCGGGAAGAGTCCGCCGCCGTGCGCACCGTCCGTCGCGGGCACCGTGGAGGTCGACCGTTTGTCTACCGTCCAGGAGGGACGAAGTCACATGGCAAAGATGATTGCATTCGACGAAGAGGCACGCCGCGGTCTCGAGCGGGGCCTGAACACCCTGGCCGACGCCGTCAAGGTCACCCTCGGCCCGCGTGGGCGCAACGTGGTCCTCGAGAAGGCCTGGGGCGCCCCCACGATCACCAACGACGGCGTGTCCATCGCCAAGGAGATCGAGCTCGAGGAGCCCTACGAGAAGATCGGCGCCGAGCTCGTCAAGGAGGTCGCCAAGAAGACCGACGACATCGCCGGCGACGGCACCACCACCGCCACCGTCCTCGCCCAGGCGCTCGTCAAGGAAGGCCTGCGCAACGTCGCCGCCGGCGCCGACCCGCTGAGCCTCAAGCGCGGCATCGAGAAGGCCGTCGCCGCGGTGACCGAGGAGCTGCTGGCCTCCGCCAAGGAGGTCGAGACCGAGGAGCAGATCGCCGCCACGGCGTCGATCTCCGCCGGCGACGCCGAGATCGGCCGCCTCATCGCCCAGGCGATGGAGAAGGTCGGCAAGGAGGGCGTGATCACGGTCGAGGAGTCCAACACCTTCGGGCTGGACCTCGAGCTCACCGAGGGCATGCGCTTCGACAAGGGCTACCTCTCCGGGTACTTCGTCACCGACGCGGACCGCCAGGAGGCCGTCCTCGAGGACCCCTACATCCTCGTGGTGAACTCCAAGATCTCCGCGGTCAAGGACCTGGTCCCCGTGCTCGAGAAGGTCATGCAGGCCGGCAAGCCGCTGCTGATCATCTCCGAGGACGTCGAGGGCGAGGCCCTGGCCCTGCTGGTGCTCAACAAGATGCGCGGCTCCATCAAGTCCGTGGCCGTCAAGGCCCCCGGCTTCGGTGACCGCCGCAAGGCGCAGCTGGCCGACATCGCCATCCTCACCGGTGGCCAGGTCATCACCGAGGAGGTCGGGCTCTCCCTCGAGACGGCCACCGTGGACCTGCTGGGCCAGGCCCGCAAGGTCGTCGTGACGAAGGACGAGACCACCATCGTCGACGGCGCCGGCACCGCCGAGGAGATCGAGGGCCGCGTGGCCCAGATCCGCGCCGAGATCAACAACTCGGACTCGGACTACGACCGCGAGAAGCTGCAGGAGCGCCTGGCCAAGCTGGCCGGCGGCGTGGCCGTCCTCAAGGCGGGCGCCGCCACCGAGGTCGAGCTCAAGGAGCGCAAGCACCGCATCGAGGACGCCGTGCGCAACGCGAAGGCGGCCGTCGAGGAGGGCATCGTCGCCGGCGGCGGCGTGGCCCTGATCCAGGCCGGCCAGAAGGCGTTCGAGACGCTGGAGCTCACGGGCGACGAGGCGACCGGCGCGAACATCGTCAAGGTCGCGATCGACGCCCCGCTCAAGCAGATCGCCATCAACTCGGGCCTCGAGGCGGGCGTCGTCGTGGACAAGGTCCGCGGCCTGCCCATGGGCCACGGCCTCAACGCCGCCACCGGCGACTACGAGGACCTGATGGCCGCGGGCATCAACGACCCGGTCAAGGTGACCCGCTCCGCGCTGCAGAACGCGGCGTCCATCGCCGGGCTGTTCCTCACCACGGAGGCCGTCGTGGCCGACAAGCCGGAGCCCGCGGGCGCCGGCGGCGGTGCCGACGACGGCATGGGCGGCATGGGCGGCATGATGTGATCGACGGCTGACCCGTCGCGCGTGCCCAGCACGCATCCGGCACGGGCCGGGCACCTCACGGAGGTGCCCGGCCCGTCGTCGTCCCCGCCCCCGGTGCCGCGGCGCGCCGAAGTGGTGTTCAATCGGAGGGACCACCTGCCGGAGGAGGTGCCGTGGGCGTCGTCGTGTGGGACACGGTCCCCGTCCAGGTCGCGCTCGTGCTGATCGCCTTCGGGCTCACCACGCTGGTGGGCCTCGAACGGCGGCTGCGGCGCAAGAGCGCCGGACTGCGCACGCACGCCCTGGTCGGGACCGGGGCCGCGGTGTTCACGCTCGTGTCCGCCTACGGGTTCGGCACGCTGCCGGGGATCGACGCGGGCCCCGACCCCTCCCGCGTCGCGGCGCAGGTCATCACGGGCATCGGCTTCCTGGGCGCCGGCGTGATCTTCACGAACCGGGACGTGGTGCACGGGCTGACCACGGCCGCGAGCATCTGGCTCGCGGCGGCCATCGGCATGGCCTGCGGGGCCGGGCTCGTGCCGCTCGCCGTCGTCGCCACGGGCCTGCACTTCGTCTCCGCGCTCGTCCTCGCCCCGCTCTCCCGCCGCCTGCCCGGACTGGTCGCCCCGCAGGGTCTGCGCCTGCGCTACGAGGACGGGCACGGCGTGCTGCGGCAGGTGCTGACGGTGGTCGACGAGCTCCAGCTGCGCGCCTCCGTCGTCTCGAGCCGGACGGTCGAGGGTGCCGCGGGCGCGGAGGTGGAGCTGCTGCTGCGGCTGGACGGCAAGACGGACCTCCGCACGGCAGCCGTGCAGCTGTCGAAGGTCGCGGGCGTGCACGAGGTCGCCCAGCAGCAGCTCGAGCCGGACTCCGGCGACTGAGCGCGTGGCGCCCCGGGTCCGGGCGGCGTGAAAAGATGGGAGCCATGACGATCACTGCTGCCGCCGACGGCTCCGCGCTGGGCAATCCCGGTCCCGCCGGGTGGGCCTGGTACATCGACGACCACACCTGGCGGGCCGGCGGCTGGCCCCACGGCACGAACAACATGGGCGAGCTCAAGGCCGTCCTGGACCTGCTCGAGTCCACGGCCCACCGCCCCGACGAGCCGCTGCGGGTGCTGTGCGACAGCCAGTACGTCATCAACTCGATCACCAAGTGGATGCCCGGCTGGAAGAAGAAGGGCTGGAAGAAGAAGGACGGCAAGCCCGTCCTCAACGTGGAGCTCATGCAGGCCCTGGACGCCGCGATGGCCGGCCGGGACGTCCGCTTCGAGTGGGTCAAGGGCCACGCCGGCCACGAGCTCAACGAGGCGGCCGACGTCCGCGCCCGGGCGGTCGCCACCGCCTTCCAGGCCGGTCGCCCCGCGCCCGAGGGCCCCGGCTTCGACGGCGCCGCCCCGGCTCCCGGCGGGCCCGGCGGCGGTGGCACGCTGGTCCCGGCCCCCGTCCCGGCCGCGGTCCCCGGTGACGGACCGGAGCCCGACGCGTTCGAGGACCGGCACGACCCCGACCTCCTGAGCGAGCTCCTGGCCCACGAGGAGGAGCTCGCCCGCGGCCGCACGGCGGGGGAGACCGTGCAGGCGCTCGAGCGGGACCTGCTGCGGCCCGACGTCCGGGCGGACCCGGACCGGCTCGGCCAGCTGCTGCACGAGCGGTTCGCCGGGATCGGGGCCTCGGGCTCGTGGCGGTCCCGGGCGGACGTCCTCGACCGGCTGCCCCGCGAGCCGGGGCTCGGCGCGGTGGACGTGCACGTGCTGACGGCCACGGAGCTGGGGCCCGCGGCCGTGCACCTGGTCTACCGGCTCACTGCGGGGGACCGCACGAGCCTGCGCAGCTCCCTGTGGGTGCGGGAGGACTCCCGCGCCGAGCTGGGGCCCTGGCAGCTGCGCTTCCACCAGGGCACGTACGAGTCCTGACGGACCCGCTCAGACCTCCGGGGCGTCGTCGGCGGGCTCGATCCCCGGCACCCGCACGGTC
Source organism: Kocuria kalidii (assembly GCF_044462225.1). Lineage (NCBI taxonomy): Bacteria > Bacillati > Actinomycetota > Actinomycetes > Micrococcales > Micrococcaceae > Kocuria > Kocuria kalidii. The sequence continues at coordinate 17,149 of NZ_JBISWJ010000015.1, forward strand.
ATCGTGGCGCCGCCGCCCGGTGTCTCGGTGAGCCGCACCGTCCCGTCGTGCTGCTGGACGATCGCGGCCACGATCGACAGCCCCAGACCCGTGCCGCCGGTCTCCCGCGTGCGGGAGGAGTCGGCCCGGTAGAACCGCTCGAAGACGCGCTCCGCGTCCTCCCCGTGGATGCCGGGGCCGTGGTCGCGCACCTGCAGCACGGCGTTGAAGGAGTCGTCGACCGAGCGCTCCACGCCCACGGCGATCTCGATCGGCGAGCCGTCCGGGGTGTAGCGCAGGGCGTTGGTCACCAGGTTCGCCACGACCTGGCGCAGCCGGAACTCGTCGCCGTGCACCCAGGCCGGGACCGGCGTCCCGCCCTGCAGGCCGACGACCTCGATCCGCCGGTCGGGGGACGAGGCGCGGGCGTCCCCGGCCGCGTCGAACGCCAGGTGGACCAGGTCCACGTCGACGTTCTCGGCGGGACGCCGCTCGTCGAGGCGCGCGAGCATCAGCAGGTCCTCGACGAGCTGCGTCATCCGCTGGGCCTCCGACTCGATCCGGGCCATCGCGCCGGCCACGTCCTCGGGCTGCTGCAGGGCGCCGTGCCGGTACAGCTCCGAGTAGCCCCGGATGGTCACGAGGGGTGTGCGCAGCTCGTGCGAGGCGTCCGCCACGAAGCGCCGCAGCTTGGCCTCGGACCGGGTCCGGGCGTCGAAGGCGTCCTCGATGTGACCGAGCATCGCGTTGAGGGACGCCGAGAGCTGACCGATCTCCGTCTGCCGGTTGTAGCCCTCCATGCGCTGGGAGAGGTCGCCCTCCGCGATGCGGGCGGCGGTCTGCTCCACCCGGTGCAGCGGCTCGAACGCCCGGGTGACCAGGACCCAGCCGACCGCCATGGCCGCGAAGAGGGTGGCCACGCCGAAGCTCAGCGTCAGCAGGGTCACCGCGCTGAGCATGGCGTTCATGTCGTCGAGCGGCTCGGCGACCGCCACCACGAGGTTCAGCTGCTCCGTCTCGGCCGCGAGCACCCGCCACTGGCGGTCCGGGGCGCCCACGGCGCCCACGGTGGTCGGCTCGTAGGGGTTCTCCCGCACGTGCTCGAGATCGAGCTGCGACAGGTCGGGGCGCTGCTCGATCACGCCGCCCGGCGTGTGCAGCGCCTCGTTGAGCGTCTCGCCGTCGGCGTCGAGGAGGAACCCGGCGTGCGGCACCTGGACGACCTGCTCCCCGCCCAGGTCGGACACCAGCACCGTGGAGACCGTCCGGAGGGACCCGCTCAGCCCACGGTCGATGTCGTCCAGGAGCGAGGTCCGCAGCACCGAGATCGCCACGAAGCTCGTCACCAGGATGGACAGCGCCAGGAGCAGCCCGGTGAGCACCATGAGCTGCGAGCGCAGCGAGGCCGAGCGCCACCGGGAGGACAGGGTGTGCATCCCGGGCCGGGTCAGTGGTTCTTGTGCGAGGACCGCAGGAGGTAGCCGACACCGCGCTTGGTGTGGATCAGCGGGGGCAGCTCGGGGTCGTTGTCGATCTTCCGGCGCAGGTAGGAGATGTAGGACTCCACGATCGAGGCGTCCCCGTTGAAGTCGTACTCCCACACGTGGTCGAGGATCTGCGCCTTGGACAGCACCCGGTTCGGGTTGAGCATGAGGTAGCGCAGCAGCTTGAACTCGGTGGGGGACAGGTCGATCTCGCGCTCGCCGCGGAAGACCTCGTGCGCGTCGTCGTCGAGGACGAGGTCGTCCACGCGCAGCCGGGAGTCGTCCTCCTCGGCGGGCTGCGTGCGGCGCAGGACCGCGCGGATCCGGGCGACGACCTCGTCGAGGCTGAAGGGCTTGGTGACGTAGTCGTCACCGCCCACGGTCAGCCCCATGACCTTGTCCTCGGTCTCGTCCTTCGCCGTGAGGAAGAGGATCGGGAAGAGCCTCCCGGACGCCCGCAGCTTGCGGGTCACGGAGAAGCCGTCCATGTCCGGCAGCATGACGTCGAGCACCGCGAGGTCCGGGTCCTCGGACTCGGCCTTGGCGAGGGCGTCACGGCCGTTGGCGGCCGTGACCACCTCGAAGCCGGCGAAGCGCAGGGACGTGGCCAGCAGCTCGAGGATGTTGGGCTCGTCGTCGACGACGAGGAGCTTGGCTTCGGGGTTCTCGTTCTTCACGAGACCTATTTTCTCGGAACACCCTGAATGCCGGCTGAACGGCGGTGGTCGTTACTCGGGGAGTTCGCCGGGGGCCCCGAGCGCGCCGGCGTCCTCGATCCGGTAGGCGTATCCCTGCTCCGCGAGGAACCGCCGGCGCCGGGCCGCGTAGCCGGCGTCCACGGTGTCCCGGGCCACCACGGTGTAGAAGGTCGCCGGGCGGCCGTCGTGCTTCGGGCGCAGCAGCCGGCCCAGCCGCTGGGCCTCCTCCTGCCGGGAGCCGAAGGCCCCCGAGACCTGCACCGCGACGGAGGCCTCCGGCAGGTCGACCGAGAAGTTCGCGACCTTGGACACCACGAGCACGGGCAGCTCTCCGGCCCGGAACGCGGCGAAGAGCCTCTCCCGCCGGGCGGTGCCCGTGCTGCCCTTGAGCACCGGCGCGTCGAGCAGCGTGCCCAGCTCGTCGAGCTGGTCCAGATACTGCCCGATCACGAGCACCGGCTCCCCGCGGTGCCGGTCGACGAGCCGCGTCACGACGTCGAGCTTGTGCGGGGAGGACGAGGCGAGGCGGTGCCGGTCGGCGTCCTCCGCGGAGGCGTAGGCCATCCGGTCCGCGAGCGGCAGCTCCACCCGCACCTCGACGCAGTCGGCGGGGGCGATGTGGCCCTGGGCCTCGATCTCCCGCCACGGCGCGTCGTAGCGCTTCGGCCCGATGAGGGAGAACACCTCGCCCTCGCGGTGGTCCTCGCGCACCAGCGTGGCCGTGAGGCCCAGCCGGCGGCGCGCCTGCAGCTCGGCGGTCATCCGGAACACCGGCGCCGGCAGCAGGTGGACCTCGTCGTAGACGATCAGCCCCCAGTCGTGGCCGTCGAGCAGCTCGAGGTGCGGATGGATCCCGCCGCGGCGCGCGGTCAGCACCTGGTAGGTGGCGATGGTCACGGGACGGACCTCCTTCACCGCTCCGGAGTACTCCCCGATCTCGTCCTCGGTCAGCGTGGTCCGGCGCAGCAGCTCGGCCTTCCACTGCCGCGCCGAGACCGTGTTCGTGACCAGCACCAGCGTCGTCGTCGAGCTCGCGGCCAGCACGCCGGCGCCGACCAGCGTCTTCCCGGCGCCGCAGGGCAGGACGACGACGCCGCTGCCGCCGGCCCAGAAGTTCTCCACCGCGTGGCGCTGGTACGGGCGCAGGGCCCAGGCCTCGCCCGTGAGCGGGTCCGTCTCCGTCAGGGACACGGGGTGGGGCGTGCCGTCCACGTAGCCGGCCCGGTCCTCCGCCGGCCAGCCCACGGTGAGCAGCAGCTGCTTGAGCTGGCCCCGGGCGCTCGCGTGCACCACGGTGGTGGCGCCGTCGATGCGGGGCCCGAGCAGCGGGGCGATCTTGCGGTGCCGGGCGATCTCCTCGAGGACGGGGGCGTCGGAGCTGCGCAGGACGAGTCCGTGCACGGGGTCCTTCTCGAGCACGAGCCGGCCGTAGCGGGACATCGTCTCGTCGATGTCCAGGAGCAGGGCGTGGGGGACCGGGAACCGGGAACGGCTCAGGAGGACGTCGAGCACCTGCTCGGCGTCCAGTCCGGCGGCCCGGGCGTTCCACAGGCCCAGCGGGGTGATGCGGTAGGTGTGCACGTGCTCGGGGGCGCGCTCGAGCTCGGCGAAGGCCGCCAGCTCCCGGCGTGCGTCCTCGGCGTCCTCGTGGTCGAGCTCGAGCAGCACGGTCCGGTCGCTCTGGACGATCAGCGGTCCCACGGGGCGGCTCCTCCGGTGTCGGTCGGGTGATCCGTCAGGTCAACTGTCGGGTCATCGGTCGGGTGATCGGGCGCCGGCGGCGCACCGGGCCGTCCGGTGAGCCGGACCAGCAGGTCCCGGACCTCCTCCGCGGAGGGGACGGGCAGGCGCGGGGCGGGGACCTCGAGCAGCAGTGCCGGATCGGGTGCCGGGTCCCCGGGGGCCGGGCCGGCGTCGGCGGGCACGACGTCGAGGGCCGGTTCCGTGCCCGTGGCCCGGACCGCGGCCGCGAGCTCCCGGAGCCCCCCGTCCCGCGCGGCGGGGCGCCGGCCGGCGGGCGCCCCGCCGCTGCCGACCACGAGCACGCCGGGGGCGGGACGGCGCAGCCGGTGTCCCGCGAGGTCCGGGGAACGGGAGAGCGCCTCGAGCAGGTCCTCGTCGCCCGTGAGCACCCAGTCCGCCCGGGTGATCCGGATCCGGCCGTGCGCCCGCCCGGCCTCCTCGACGAGATAGGCCAGCGCCTGCGGCACCGGGCCGCGGCTGTGCTCCTCGAGCCACGCCAGGATCGTGGGCGGTGTCCAGCCGGCGTCGAGGGCCCGGTGCAGGGTGCGCTCGGTGAAGCGGTGCCGGAGGACCGGGCCGTGACCCTCCTCGTCCGCCAGCCGGCCGAGGGCGCCGGCCACGTCCGGGGCGAGGTAGCCGGTGGCGGTCGCGGTGAGGTCGCTCTGCAGCAGCACCGTCCGCGAGGGGGCCGGCAACCACCCGGCCACGGACCGGGCGGCGTCCTCGGGCCGGCCCTCGGCGAGGGCCCGGCCGGCCGCCGTGAGGGCGCCCGCGCCCACCAGCCCGAGCTCGCCGGCCTCCGTCAGCATCCCCGGGCCCCACCGGTCCAGGGCGCGCGCCAGGCGCGGGCGGTACCAGCGGGCGAGCGCCAGGACGCCCTCGGGGCCGTGGCCCCCCGGCGCGCGTGCGGTGAGCTCGGCGTGGGCCTCGAGGAGCGCCCGGCGCACCGCCGGGGCCTCCGGGGCGTGCGCGCCGCGGGTGAGGACCCCGATGACCGAGCCGTCCGCCAGCGGCAGGCCCACCGCGGAGGGGACGACGTCGGAGGCCAGCCACGACCGGACCAGGTGCTGCCACTGGACCGTGCGGTCGGCGGCCTCGACGGGGACCGGTGCGGGCCGCCAGGCCGAGGTGTCCGGGTCGAGCCGCACGAGCCCCGACAGTTCGCCCAGCCCCAGGAGGCGGACGAGCTCGGCGTGCTCGATCCCCAGCGCCGAGCGCAGGCGGCGCAGCTCGCGCACGCCGATCCCGCCCGACCTGAGGGTGGTCAGCGGCCGGGCCCGCAGCTCCGCGCGCAGCGCGGCGGTGCGCCGGAGCAGCTGCTCCACCGCTGCCGCGGCGGCGTTGTCCCGCACCCGGTCGGGAACGCGCGCGGCGGACGCCACGGGTGGCTCCTGCGGTGTCCCGGCCCAGGGGTCGCCCCGGTGCAGGAGGAGCCCCGTCTCCCGGGGGAGTTCGACGTGCCGGGAGTCCACGGGGAACAGGACGCCGTGGGCCAGGAGCCAGTCGACGGGCCGGGCGGCGGCGTCGGCCTCCGGGTCGAGGCGGCGCAGGGCGTCGGGCAGGGCGCCCACCGGGTGGGAGCGGAACCGTTCGAGCACCTCCCGCGCCGGGGCCGGCCACCGCGCCATCTGGTCCTCCGTGCACGGCCCGGGCAGGTCCTCCGGGGCCTCCGGCGCCGTGCCGCGCAGCCGTGCGGCGAGGGCGGCGAGTACCGGGCGCGGGCGGCCGAGGCCTGCCGGATAGCGTCCGAGGGCCTCCGCCAGCCCGGGCACGAGACGCAGGTCGTCCCCGTGTCGGTACACGAGCGCCAGGCGGTGCAGTCGGTCCCAGGGCGGGCCGGCCGGCAGCCGCGCGGCGGGCTGGTCCGGGCCCCCCAGCACCGCGGCGCGCTCGACGGCGTCCAGCTCGGGCCGGGTCAGGAGGTCGAGGGCCCGGCGCAGACCGGCCCGGGACAGCAGCGCCTCGGCGAGGTCGGCGACCGACGCCGCGCCCGGGCGCACGGCGTCGGACCGGAGGGCGAGGAGCTCGCCCAGCTCGGCGGGGGAGCGGGACGCGAGATCCCGGAGCAGGCCGTCCGGGAGCACGGATCAGGCCCGGCGGCGGCGCAGCAGGGAGCGCACGAGGACGGCGCAGAACAGGAGGAAGGCCACCGGGAACGCGAACCAGGGGATCACCGTGAGCCCGTCCCAGGGGTCCGCGCCGACGGCCTTCAGCACGAGCAGCAGGGCGAGGCACACGGCGCAGACGAGGCCGAGCACGACCGCGGAGGCGCCGAGGACGTCCGTCCCCGGGCGGCGGGCGGCACGGTTCGCGGGCGCGGCCGCACGGTCGTCGGAAGCAGGCATGGCTCCAGAATACCGAGCGGAAGGGGGTGGTGCCGACCGCGCCCGCGGCGGCTCCCGGCCGCGGAGCAGGGCTAGACTGGGAGGCTCCACAGGGCGGCTCGTCGGGGAGACCGGCGTGCCGCCCCCGACACGAACACGAGGACGAGGGAGACAGCGTGCCCACCGGCAAGGTCAAGTGGTTCGATTCCAAGAAGGGCTTCGGGTTCCTGGCGACCGACGACGGCCAGGAAGTGTTCCTGCCCTCCTCGGCGCTGCCCACCGGGGCCACCACGGTGAAGCCGGGGACGCGCATGGAGTTCGGCGTGGCCGAGGGGCGGCGCGGCGCGCAGGCGCTCTCCGCCCGGATCCTGGACCGGGGTCCGTCGATCGCGAAGAACGTCCGGAAGCCCGCGGAGGAGATGGCGGTCATCACGGAGGACCTCATCAAGCTCCTGGACGACATGTCCAACGGTCTGCACCGCGGCCGCTACCCCGACTCCGCGCACGGGAAGAAGATCGCCGCGATCCTGCGCACCGTGGCCGACAACCTGGACGTCTGAGCCCCGCGCCGCCGGCCGTTCCCCGGCGGCACCGGCATCCGGCACGGGCGCCGGTCCCGAGCACCAGCACGCAGCACCAGCACCACGACGAGGGAGACCAGCAGTGACCGAGGAGACCGCCCAGGACACACCCGTCGAGGTGCTGCCCCCGGCATCCGAGCCCCCGGCGTCCGAGCCGCCGGCCCGGGCGGCCCGCCGCCGACGGGCCCCGAAGCAGGACCCTCTGCTCGCGGCGGACGTCGCCACCGCCCGCGCGGGCGTGGAGCAGATCGCGGAGTCCTCGCAGATCGGCCCGGGCCACCGGGTGGTGGCCGAGGAGGACCGGCTGGTCGTCCACCTCTTCGAGTGCACCCTGCCCGGCTACCGGGGCTGGAACTGGTTCGCGAGCCTGGGCCGCGCCCCGCGCAGCAGGACCGTGACGGTCTGCGAGGTCGGGCTGCTGCCGGGGGAGGACGCCCTGCTGGCGCCCGAGTGGGTGCCGTGGTCCGCCCGGGTGAGCCCGGAGGAGAAGGCGCAGGAGGAGCAGGAGCGGGCCGAGGACGAGGCGGGGGACGCCGCCGACCGCGCCGGGGGGAGCGCCGGCGCCGAGGACGGGGCCGCTCCGCCGCAGGACGGCGAGGGGTCCTGACCGCTCCGCGGGGGACCGCGGGGACGGAGGAGGCACCGGAGCCCGCGGGCGGGATGTTCCGGTCCTTCCGCTTCCGGAACTACCGGGTGTGGTTCGCGGGCGCCCTCGTGTCCAACATCGGGACGTGGATGCAGCGCACGGCCCAGTCGTGGCTGGTCTTCGACGAGCTCTCGGAGCACGACGCCACCGCCCTGGGAGTGGTCACGGCCCTGCAGTTCCTGCCCCAGCTCTTCCTGGCGCCCTGGGCCGGGGTGCTGGCCGACCGGCTCGACCGGCGGCACCTGCTGCTGTGGACGCAGACGGCCATGGCGGTGCTCGCGGCGGGCCTGGGAGCGCTGGTGCTGGCCGACGCGGCCACCCTGTGGCACGTGTACGCCTTCGCCCTGGCCCTGGGCGTCGTCTCGACGCTGGACGCCCCCGTGCGGCAGACGTTCGTCTCCGAGATGGTCGACGACGTCTACCTCTCCAACGCCGTGGCCCTGAACGCGACCTCGTTCAACGCCGCGCGGATGATCGGCCCCGCCGTGGCCGGCGTGCTGGTGGCCTCGATCGGCTCGGGCTGGGTGTTCCTCCTCAACACGCTGACCTTCGGCGCCATGCTCGCCGCGGTCCTGGCGATCCGCACGGACGAGCTGCGCGGGATGCCGCGCTCCGGGCGGGGACGGGGACAGATCCGGGAGGGGCTCGCCTACGTCGTCGGCCGTCCGGACATCGTGGCGGTGCTGCTCACCATCTTCCTCATCGGCACCTTCGGGCTGAACTTCGCCGTCTTCCTGGCGGCCATGGCCGGTCCGGAGTTCGGCCGCGGCTCGGAGACCTTCGGCCTGCTCAACTCGGTCCTGGCGGTCGGCACGGTGGCGGGGGCCCTGCTCTCGGCCCGGCGCCGCAGCGCCCGGCTGCGCTACGTCTACGGTGGCAGCGCCGTCTTCGCCCTCAGCTGCCTGGGGGCGGCGACGGCGCCCACCCTCGTGCTGTTCGCGCTGTGGCTGGTCCCGTGCGGGCTGTCGTCGCTGACCATCATGACCACCGCCAACGCGTACGTGCAGTCGACCACCTCGCCGGTGATGCGCGGGCGGGTCATGAGCCTGTACATGGCCATCTTCATGGGCGGCACCCCGATCGGGGCGCCCGTCGTCGGCTGGATCACCGACGCCCTCGGCGCCCGGTGGGGGATGGGGGTCGCGGTCGCGGCGGGGCTGGGCGGGGCCCTGGTGGGCCTCGTCGTCTGGCTGCGGCTGCGTGCGGAGCGGGCGGCGGACGGGCGCCCCGACTAGCGCCCGGAGCGTCCGCGGAGCTGTTCGACGACGTGGTCGACGCAGCGCAGCAGCCGGGCGACGTCGTCGGGCTCGATCGAGACGAACGTCGCGATCCGCAGCTGGTTGCGCCCCAGCTTGCGGTAGGGCTCGACGTCCACCACGCCGTGGGCGCGCAGGACGGTCGCGACGGCGGCGGCGTCCACGCTCGCGTCGAAGTCCACGGTGGTGATGACCGTGGAGCGGTCCTCCGGCCGGGTCACGAACGGGGCGGCGAAGGCCGAGGCCTCGGCCCAGGCGTAGACCAGGTCCGAGGACTCCTTCGTGCGGGCCGCGGCCCACGCGATGCCGCCGTGGTCGTTGAGCCAGCGGACCTGCTCGTCGAGCAGCACCAGGGTGGCCAGGGCCGGGGTGTTGTAGGTCTGGTTCTTCCGGGAGTTCTCGAGCGCGGCCGTGAGCTGCAGGAAGTCGGGGATCCAGCGGCCGGAGGCGCCGATCCGCTCGATCCGTTCGACGGCCGCGGGGGAGAACGCACCCAGCCACAGCCCGCCGTCCGAGCCGAGGTTCTTCTGCGGGGAGAAATAGTAGACGTCCGTGGCGGCCACGTCGGCGGCCATCCCGCCCGCCGCGGAGGTGGCGTCGACCAGCACCAGCGCGTCGTCGTCGATCCCGGCGGGCCGGTGCACGGGGGCGGCCACGCCGGTGGAGGTCTCGTTCTGGGGCCAGGCGTACACGTCCACGCCCTCCTCCGGGCGGTGTCCGGGCCGCGTGCCGGGGGCGGAGTCCACGATCGAGGAGGCCTCCAGGAAGGGGGCCCGATCGGTGGCCTGGGCGAACTTCGCCCCGAACTCGCCGAACACGAGGTGCTGGGCCTTCCGCTCGACCAGCCCGAGGGCGGCCGCGTCCCAGAACGCGGTCGCCCCGCCCAGGCCCAGCAGCACCTCGTGGTCCGCGGGCAGGCCGAAGAACTGGGCGAGGCCCTCGCGCACGGAGCCCACGAGGTCCTTCACCGGGGTCTGGCGGTGGGAGGTGCCGAGCAGACCCGCACCGGACCGGGCCAGGGCGTCGAGCTGCTCCGGGCGGACCTTCGAGGGGCCGGCGCCGAACCGGCCGTCTTCGGGCAGCAGGTGCTGCGGGATGGTGACGTGTGCGGGCAACGGGCGCTCCCTCGTGGGTGACGTGCGACGGGTGACGTGCGACGGGCGCGGCTGTCGCGGAGGGTGCTCGCGCCGTCGGCGTCCGGGCCCATTCTGCCCCACGTGCGGGGAGGGCTGCTCCGGCGCGGTCCCGGTCGGGGCCGACGCGGGGCGCTCCCACTAAGCTCGAACGGGAAGACCGGACCGGGCTGGGATCCCCGGGGCCGGACGGCCGGACGAAGGATGACTGAGGCATGAGCGATCTGATCGACACCACGGAGATGTACCTGCGGACCGTCCTCGAGCTCGAGGAGGAGGGGATCACCCCGATGCGGGCGCGCATCGTCGAGCGCCTCGACCACTCCGGGCCCACGGTCTCGCAGACGGTGTCCCGCATGGAGCGGGACGGCCTGCTGACGGTGGGCTCCGACCGGTCCCTCCTGCTCACCCCGGCCGGTCGTGAGCGGGCCGTGCAGGTGATGCGCAAGCACCGGCTGGCGGAGCGGCTGCTCGCCGACGTCATCGGCCTGGACCTGGCGCAGGTCCACGACGAGGCGTGCCGGTGGGAGCACGTCATGAGCGAGCAGGTCGAGCGGCGGCTCGTGGACCTGCTGCACAGCCCCCGGTACTCGCCCTACGGCACGCCGATCCCGGGCCTCGCCGCGCTCGGCGTCGAGGAGAGCCCGACCACCGCGCACCCCTCCCTGCTCGACGCCGCGCGCAGCGACCCGGGCGGCTCGCACACCGTCGCCCTGCTGCCGGAGGTGGTCCAGGCGGACGCGGCCCTCCTGAGCGTGCTGAGCGACGTGGGCGTGCTCACCGGGACGGAGGTCCGGGCCCGGGTCGAGGGCCAGCTCGTGCGCATCGAGGTGCCGGCCACGGGGCGGTCCGCGGAGGTCGACCTGCGCACCGCCGGGGCCATCCGGGTCCTCGCTCCCTGACCGGGACCCGGAGGGCCGGGCGGAGCCCCGCCGGGAGACCCTTCCGGGAGGGGGCCGGTGTCCCCGCCGGGAGCCGGGACCGGGTCGTCCGGACCGATGTGGGGACGTTCACACACCGTTTTCCGCGGCGCCGGCCCGCCCCGGCCGACCGGAGCGGGCCGGGCCCGGTGGGACAGGCGTTCCGCCGGTTCCGGAGCGCACTGCACAGGTCGTCGCTCGCACGGACTGATACGCGAAAGTGGTTCAGTGCGGTCGCATTGATCTGCTCGGCGTTGCCCGACCGTTATCGGTCGTGATCAAAACGTGACACTTCCGTAATCAGTCATGTACTGTTCAACCCGTGCCGATCACTGGTCGGATCGGCACCCGCGAGGCACATCGCCGAATTCTGCCGGTGCCCGCGGCCTCTACACAGAAACTGCTTGGCAGAAGCGGGGGAACCAATTTCGGTCCCGGTGATCCGGGACCTTGGGGTTAAGTCGCCGGAGCGTGTGCGCTCCAGCGGCCGGGTGTCTCCCATCCGAATCCGACAGCTCACCTCGTAGGCAAAGGGAGGAACTCAACCATGTCGCTTTTCAAGCAGAACGCTGCCCGCCACCGTGCCGAGACCACCTCGCACGTCGTGCGCAACACCACCATCGCCGCCGCCGCCGGCGCCGCGATGATCGGCTCGATCGCCCCGGCCCAGGCCTATGCGCAGGCTCCCGTGCAGTCCGGTGCGGCCTACTCGGCCCCGGCCTCCGCCTCGCTGGCCGGCTACACCTCGTACACCTACCAGGCCCCGGTCGCCGCACAGCCCGCCCCGGCCCCGCAGCCGGCCGTCACCGCCTCGAGCGTGGCCCCGCAGCCCGCCGCGGCGGCCTCGACCGTGGCCCCGCAGTCCACCGCCACGACCGCGATCTCCCCCGCCGCCGGCGGTATCGTGGGCACCGCGCACCAGGGCATCGGCTCCGCCTACGTCTTCGGCGGCACCTCCTTCGGCGCCTGGGACTGCTCCGGCTTCACCCAGTGGGTCTTCGCCCAGAACGGCGTCGACCTGCCCCGCACCACCTGGGCCCAGTTCGCGGCCGGCACCCCCACCGCCAACCCCAAGCCCGGCGACCTCGTCTCCCAGAACGGTGGGAGCCACGTGGGCATCTACATCGGCGGCGGCAAGATGATCTCGGCGCTGAACCCCGCGCAGGGCACGCAGATCCACTCGGTCCACGCCATGTCGCTGGACGGGTACTACTCCGTCTGATTCGGCCCCGCCGTCCGCGGCGACC
>NZ_JBISWJ010000016.1:0-48084 GCF_044462225.1 Kocuria kalidii
CGCCGCGGACCGCACCCGGTCCCCACCGCCACACCCAGACCCGCTCTCCCGGGTCTCAGCGGCTCGTGCCCTCCCGCCCGAATCCGCGCCTCTCCTCCATTCGCCCGCCGCGGCCGTCGTTCCCGATCCCGGAACGCCGCCCTGCCGGACAGCCGATCACCCCGTGCTCCGCGCCCGGGGCGATCGTGCTGTCACGCGCCTCGCCCGCGCAGGCCGGCCCGGTTCGTACAGAAAGTCGCCCGACCTCCTCATGACTCGTGACCTGAACTCCTCGAACGGCATCGGCTCCCTGCTCACCGGCAAGGCCCGCACCGTGGCCGCCGTGGCGGCCTTCTCCGGCCTGGCCCTCGCCACCACCGTCTCGGTGCAGGCCGCCCCGGCCCAGGACGCCCCCGCGGACGCCCCGCTGTCGGCCGTCGCCGCCGCCACCCCGGCCGCCACCCCCACCGTGTCCCTCGAGCCGGTCGCCCACGTGACCAAGGCCGAGAAGCCGGAGCCCCGGAAGGCCGAGCCGAAGAAGGCCGAGCCGAAGGCCGAGAGGATTCAGACCCCGGTCGTCGCGGCCCCCGCCGTGGCGGCTCCGCAGCCGGTCGTGCAGGCCGCTCCGGCCCCGGTGGTCGCGGCTCCCGCGGTGGCGGCTCCGCAGCCGGCCGCTCCGGCCCCGGTGGTCGCCGCCCCGGCCGTGGCGGCTCCGCAGCCGGTCGTGCAGGCCGCTCCGGCGCCGAAGCAGGCCGCCCCGGCCCCGAAGCCGGTCGTGCAGGCCGCTCCGGCCGCGGAGCGCAGCGTCACCACCCAGAGCTCCGCCTCCGGAAAGGGCGCGACCATCTCCTCCGCGGCCATGGGGCAGCTCGGCGTCGGCCAGGACTGCACCGCGCTGGTGAGCAACGCCCTGCGCGCCGCCGGCATCAACCACCGCGGCTGGCCGGCCTCCTACCTCGGCCTCGGCACGCAGGTCTCCGCGGGCCAGGCGCAGCCCGGCGACATCGTCTACTACGCCGACGGCGGCATGGGGACGGCCCACATCGGCATCTACATCGGTGGCGGCAAGGCCGTGCACGGCGGCTGGAACGGCGGCACGACCGTCATCGACAGCGTCAACGTGGGCTCCGGGCCCGTCTACGTCCGCGTGCGCTGACCGCACGCGAGAGCACCGTTCCCGGGTGCGTGCTTCCTGGTCGGCCAGACAGGAAGCGCGCACCCGCTGTCGTCCCCCGGCCACCGGCCCGGCACCCCNCCCCGACGGGGTGCCGGGCCGGTGGCCGATAGACTGGGGCCATGTCCGCCGACTTCAGCCGCAACGCCCGCACGAGCCTCGACCGTGAGTACGCCTACATGGCCTACGGCATGATCGCGGGGGCCGTCCCGGGCATCGTGGCCGGGTTCGTGGTGGCGGCGTTCGTGGGCCACGCCGCGATGTGGCTGTCCGTGTTCGGCGGCATCGGGATCGTCCTCGGGCTGGTCACCGGGATCCTGCTCCACCGGAGGCGGCACGCCCCGGGCGTGACCGAGGGACCCCGGGAGCGCGGCGCAGCGCCGGAATGACGTGCTCCCGCAGCAGGGGGGCCAGGTCCGCGGGGAGCGCGGCGGCGGAGGCGTCGTCGAGCGGCTGCCAGCGCAGCTCCTCGATCTCCGCGAGCGGGGCGGGCCGCCCCGCCAGGGGTGCCGTGTAGACCGTGCAGCGCACCCACGTGCCCGACTCGTTGGCGGCCGGCGCCTCGAACTCCCCGAGGAGCCGCAGCTGAGCGGTCTCCAGCCGCAGCCCGACCTCCTCGGCCGCCTCGCGCACGGCGGCGGCCGCGGGCGACTCTCCCGGATCGAGCTTCCCGCCCACCAGCATGAAGCGCTCCGTGCCGCGCTTGCGCACGGTCAGCAGCGCACCGTCGTCGTCCTGCAGGCACACGGCGGTGATGGTCAGCACCTCGACGTCGGCCGGGGGACCGCCGGAGGAGCCGTCGACGGGCGCCGTGCGGGCGGCGCGCAGCCGCCCGATCTCACGGTCCAGGTTCCGGGCGGCCGCGGCACCCCACAGCCGCTGGGCCTCGGGGGTCCGGAACAGCGGCTGCCGGCGCCGCAGGTCCTCCAGCACGCGCAGCCGCGCCCCGGCGAAGACCGGCTCCGGGACGTGGGCGTACTCCTTCCGCACGCCCGCCGCGTAGGTCGCGTAGCCGGCCGGGTCCGCCCCGAGCACCGAGAGGTCGGCATCGAGGAGCACACCTCCGACGGTGTCGTCGTCCGCGACCCGGTGGTCGACGGTGAGCAGGACCAGCCGCTCGACCTCCGCGGCCAGCGGCTCCGGGAGGCCCGCGGCACCCAGCCGCGCGCGGGCGAGGTCCGCCGACTCCCGCTCGTCGGTCCCCGGACGGCCCCGGTAGACCGCGTCGTGGAACCAGACGGCCAGGACCAGCGCCTCGAGCCGGGCCGGGTCGAGCCCGGCCCGCAGCCTGTCGACGGCCTCGAGCACTGCGAGCAGGTGCGCGGGACCGTGGTAGTGCCGGTGCGGCTCGGCCCAGCGGTCCACGAGCTCCCGGCCCAGTGCGGGGTGCGCCGGGAACCGCTCGGCCCACCGCCGCACGAGCACGCGCGCGATCCGTTCCGGCCGGGCCCGCGCCGGAACGCGCAGCCCGCTGCGCACGAGCACGCGCGTGAGCTGCCGCCCGTCGACCGGGACGGCGCCCGCGGCCACCGCCTCCCGGTACAGGCTCTCGCGCACGTCGTAGTGGTCCCGGTCGAACGCGCGCCGGGGAACCCCCAGTCCGTCCGCGAACGCGTGCAGCTCCTCGTAGGACGTGTCGGAGACGAGGTGCGAGAAGCGCGTCCCGTGGGCGGGCCACAGCGGCGGATCGATGTAGACGGGCATGCGACCGATCCTAGTGGGGCCGCGCCGGCCGTCCTCCGACGGGTTAGCGGGGGTCCAGCGGACCCCCTAGACTGTTCGCGTCGCCCTCGTAGCTCAGGGGATAGAGCACGGCTCTCCTAAAGCCGGTGTCGTTGGTTCGAATCCAATCGGGGGCACGCCCGGACGGGCCGGGGCGGCTCAGCCGGGCGGCGGGCCGGCCGCGGTCCTCGCCCGGCGCCGCAGCGCCTCCACCGCCACGGTCACGGTCACGGCGAGCAGGAGCACGAGCAGCACCCACCGCGCGATCACGAGCACGGACGCCGTGGCCACGGCGGTGCCGTCCCCGGGGTCCGCGAGGGCGGCGTCGATGGCCGCGTTGCCCGCCAGGGAGACCGCTGCGAAGCCGAGCACCACGGCCGAGCGCAGCCACCGCCGGGCGCGGGAGGCCGTGTTCACGGCCACGAACAGCAGCCACGCGAGCCCCACGAACAAGGGGGCCAGCAGCCCGGAGGAGCGGTGGACGGCCTCGTACTGCGCCAGCCCCTCCTCGCCCAGGGCCGCGGCGAGGCGCCGGGCGTGCTCCTGGCCGAATCCTCCGACCATCCACTCGGGCAGGGCCAGCCCGCCGGCCGCGGCGGCGCCGAACTGGGGGAGGACCAGGGCGTGCACGTACAGCCACAGGACCGCGGAGACGGACATGGCCACGCCCACCACGAGGCCGGAGCTCGACCTCGCGGGCTGGGGCCGGAGCTCGCCGGGCCCCGCCTCGTAGAGCCGCGTTCCCCTCGCCGGACCCGGGGACGCCGTGCTGCCGCCGTGCTTGCGTGCCTTCTGTGCGCGTGTCAGTCCCATGGCCCCATTATCCGGTCGCGCGGCCTCCGCCGAACGCCAGGGCCCAGGAGTAGGCTGGGGCCACCCGGAGCGGTCCTCGGACCGGACGGGAACGGCCCGGCCGAGGACGACCGGGCGGTCGACGAGGACGACACGGAGGTGCCCGTCATGGAACTGTCCATCGGTCTCCCGGACGGCCTGCTCATGCGGCTGTCCGAGGGCGACGTGCTGACGCTGTTCGAGAAGGACCACGAGACGGTGCGCCGCACGGTGGACTGCTCGGTCCTCGGCGGGGCCCCCGTCGCGGACATGGTGTGGTCGCACAAGCTCTCGGCCGTGATCGTCGCGGTGCCCTCCCTGCACCGGCTGTTCCGCTGGGACCCGTACACCGACGTGCTGTACGAGTTCGCGGGCACGGGGGAGCCCGGTCGCCGGGACGGCAAGGCGGCGCAGGCGAAGTTCGCCGCCACCGTCTCCATCACCGAGGACGGCAACGGCACCCTGTGGCTCATCGACCGGGACTCCTCGTCCCTGCGCTGCATCGAGATCGACACCGACAAGCCCGACGGCGCGCCGCAGGTCTGCACCGTGGTCGGCAGGGCGGGCGCGGGCTTCGCGGACGGCCCCGCGGACGTGGCCCAGCTGGACCACCCCGAGGACCTGCAGATCCTCTACGACGGCTCCGTCGTGATCGCCGACACCGGCAACGACGCCATCCGCCACCTCGACCCCGCCACCCGTGAGCTCGACACCGTGTACGGCGGAGGGGACGCAGGGGCCGTGGACTTCGACGACGACATCGACCTGCAGCGCCCCTACCGGGTCACGGTGGCCGACTCGGAGCTGTGGGTCGAGGACGACAACGGCCGGCACCGGCTCGAGCTGCACTTCGTCTGAGGGCCGCCCCCGTCCCGCCCGGCCGTCCCCGGGCCTCGGTAGACTGGGGCCACGATGGACTACCTCTTCGACAACCCGCTCCTGCCCTCCGCCTCCGTGGCGCGCCCCGACACCACGACCCCGCCGCGGCGTGGCGCCGCCTCCGCGGACGCCCTCGTGGAGGGTCTCAACGACCCGCAGCGGGCCGCGGTCGAGCACGCCGGCTCACCGCTGCTGATCGTGGCCGGCGCCGGGTCGGGCAAGACC
Source organism: Kocuria kalidii (assembly GCF_044462225.1). NCBI lineage: Bacteria > Bacillati > Actinomycetota > Actinomycetes > Micrococcales > Micrococcaceae > Kocuria > Kocuria kalidii. The sequence goes on from NZ_JBISWJ010000016.1 coordinate 4,811, forward strand.
CGTGTGCTGACCCACCGGATCGCCCACCTCCTGGCCACCGGACGGGCGCACCAGGGCGAGATCCTGGCGATCACGTTCACCAACAAGGCGGCCGCGGAGATGCGCGAGCGCGTGGTCGAGCTGGTGGGGGACTCCGCGAAGTCGATGTCGATCTCCACCTTCCACTCCTTCTGCGTCCGGGTGCTGCGGCGGGAGGCCGCGAGCGTGGGGCTGAAGCCCACCTTCTCGATCTACGACTCCGCCGACTCCCTGCGGCTCATCACCCTCGTGGCCAAGCAGCACGACCTGGACCCCAAGCGCTTCACGCCGAAGAGCATCCAGCACCGGATCTCCGCGCTGAAGAACGAGCTCGTCGACGACGAGACGCACCTGTCCCGGGTCTCCGAGACGGATCCCTTCGAGAGCGCGGTGGCCCAGGTCTACCGCGGCTACACCGAGCGGCTGCGCGCGGCCAACGCCATGGACTTCGACGACCTCATCGCGCAGACCGTGCACATGCTCCGGGCGTTCCCACAGGTCGCCGGCTACTACCGGCGCCGGTACCGGCACGTGCTCATCGACGAGTACCAGGACACCAACCACGCGCAGTACGCGCTGGTCCGCGAGCTCGTCGGGACCGCCGCGGAGTCCGGGCCCGGGCCGGGGGCGGACCCCGTGCCGCCCGCCGAGCTGACCGTCGTGGGCGACTCCGACCAGTCGATCTACGCGTTCCGCGGGGCCGACATCCGCAACATCGTCGACTTCGAGCAGGACTACCCCCAGGCGCGGACCATCCTGCTGGAGCAGAACTACCGGTCCACGCAGAACATCCTCACCGCGGCCAACGCGGTGATCGCCAAGAACACGGGGCGCCGGGACAAGCGGCTGTGGACGGCCTCCGGCAGCGGCGAGAAGATCACCGGCTACGCCGCCGAGAACGAGCACGAGGAGGCGCGCTTCATCGCCGAGGAGATCGACCGTCTCCAGGACGAGGACGGCTACCGCCCGGGTGACGTCGCCGTGTTCTACCGCACCAACGCGCAGTCGCGCTCCCTCGAGGAGATCCTCATGCGCGTGGGCCTGCCCTACAAGGTGGTGGGCGGCACCCGCTTCTACGAGCGCAAGGAGATCAAGGACGCCCTGTCCTACCTGCGCTCCATCGTGAACCCGGACGACGACATCAACGTGCGCCGGATCGTGAACGAGCCGAAGCGCGGCATCGGCGACCGTGCCGAGGGCGCCGCCGCGGCCCTCGCCGAGCGGGAGCGCATCTCGTTCATGGACGCCCTGCGCCGCGCCGGCGAGGCGCCCGGCATGGCCACCCGGTCGCTGAACGCGGTGAAGGCGTTCGTCCAGCTCATGGACGACCTCGCCTCGGTCGCCGAGGGGTCCGGGGCGGCCACCGTGCTCGAGGCCGTCCTGGAGCAGTCCGGGTACCTCGCGGGACTGCGCAACTCGCAGGACCCCCAGGACGAGTCCCGGGTGGAGAACCTCGCGGAGCTCGTGGCCGTGGTCCGGGAGTTCGAGCGGGACCGTCCGGACGCCGGGCTGCCCGAGTTCCTCGAGCACGTCTCCCTCGTGGCCGATGCGGACCAGATCCCGAACCGGCCGGCGGCCGCTTCCGAGGGCGGACCGAGCGCCGAGCAGATCGCGGCCGAGGTGGCCGAGGCCCGGGCCCAGGGGGTGGTCACCCTGATGACCCTGCACACGGCCAAGGGGCTCGAGTTCCCGGTGGTCTTCCTGACCGGCATGGAGCACGGGCTGTTCCCGCACCAGCGCTCCCTCACGGACGAGAAGGAGATGGAGGAGGAGCGGCGCCTGGCCTACGTGGGACTGACCCGGGCCCGCGAACGCCTCTACCTGACCCGGTCCGAGTTCCGCTCCATGTGGGGGCAGTCGCAGTACAACCCGGCCAGTCCGTTCCTCGACGAGATCCCCTCCGAGCTCCTCGACTGGAAGCGCGAGGGGTCCGCGGCACCGGCGTCCTGGGGTTCCTCGCTGCACTCCGGCGGCCCCGGGCAGCGGGACGCGATGCGCGGTTCGTACTGGGGTGCCGCGGCGTCGTCGAACGCGGCCTTCGAGCGGATGGCGCCGTCCCGGGCGACCACGGCGGGACGGGTCCAGCCGAACAAGGAGATCCCCAGCCTCTCCGTCGGCGACACCGTGGACCACACGGCGTTCGGCCGGGGCACGGTGGTCTCCGTCGAGGGCGCCGGCGACAAGACCGTGGCGAAGGTCCGTTTCGGGGCCGAGGAGAAGCGGCTGCTGCTGCGCTACGCCCCCCTCACCCGCGTGGGGTGATCCGCCGAGGTCCTGGCGGGTCCGGGACCGGGTGCACCGCGCCGACCCCGCACCCCGCGGGACTGCTCCGGCGGGACGGGACAGAGCCTCCGGGTGGGTGCGGTCCGTCGACGGACCACACCCACCCGGAGGCTCTTCCCGTGCCACGGCGTCCCCGCCGGGGCCGTTCTGCTGGCCGTCGGCCGCTCAGGAGTTCGGCGCCTTGATCTGGTAGATCGCCCCGGTGGAGACGTCCTCCTCGAGCGCCTCGAGCGTCCGGCCGCGGGTCTCCGGGACCTGCGTGTAGACGAAGACCAGCGCCAGCACGCCGACCCCGGCGAAGAGGAAGAACGTGCCGGTGATCCCGACCGCGTCGACCAGGGACGGGAAGTAGAGCGAGAGGACGCCGTTGGCCACCCACAGCGCGAAGACGGACACGCCGATCCCGAAGCCGCGCATGTGCAGGGGGAACACCTCGGAGAGGTACACCCACACGGCGACGTTCAGGAAGGTCTGCATGGAGCCGACGAAGGCCACCACGAGGGCCAGGATCACCCAGGGCCGCAGCGGGTTGCCCTCCTCGAGCGTCAGCGCGGAGACCCCGATCAGCAGGTGGAAGGTGGTCGTGAGGCTCAGGCCGATCATGAAGGTCTTCCGCCGGTCGAGCCGGTCCATCAGGTACAGCGCGATGAGGCCGCCGATCACGGCGATCACGCCGGGGGCGATGTTGGCGATCAGGGCCGCACTCGCGCTGAAGCCCGACTCGATGAGCACGATCTGCCCGTAGTACATGATCGAGTTGATGCCGGTGAGCTGCTGGGCCACGCCGAGGCCGATGCCCACGAGCATGATGCGGACCAGGTGCTTGTTGGTGAGGATCGTGCCCAGCCCGATCCGGTTCTCGGCGCGCTCCTCCTCGGTGATGTGCTCGACCTCGCCGAGCTCGGCGATCGCCCGGTCCTCGGAGCGCACCGTCCTGAGCACCGCGAGGGCGTCCTCGTGCCGGCCCTTCTCGACGAGCCAGCGCGGGGACTCCGGCATCCGGAGCATGCCGATGAACAGCGCCACGGCCGGCAGCGCGGAGACCGCGAACATGATCCGCCAGACGCCGGTGACGTCGCTGAAGACGTTGCCGATGATCGCGTTGATCACGAACGCCGAGAGCTGGCCGATCACGATGGCCACCTCGTTGCGGCCCGCGATCGAGCCGCGGATCTCGTAGGGGGCCAGCTCCGCGAGGAAGACGGGCACCACCGCCGAGGCCCCGCCGACGGCCAGGCCCAGGCAGATGCGCCCGACCACGAGGATCTCGACGTTCGGGGTGAACACGACGACCATCGTGCCGACGAAGAACAGGACGGCCAGCAGGAGGATGGTGCTCCGGCGCCCCCACGCGTCGGAGATGCGCCCCCCGCTCAGCGCGCCGACCGCGGCCGCGAAGACGAGCGAGCTGGTGACCACGCCCTCGGTGAGCGGGGTGAGGCCGAGCTCGGCCGACATCGGGCGCAGCGCACCGTTGATGACACCGGTGTCGTAGCCGAAGAGCAGACCGCCGAAGCAGGCGACGATGGAGATCAGGCCGAGCCGCTTGCGGTGCGGTCCGGACGTGAGCGGAGGCAGCGCGGCAGCTGCTTCCCGTGGTGACGATGTGGCCATCGAGGGTTCCTTCGTTCATGCGCAGCCGTGGGGGCGCTCTGCACAGTGCGGGTTCAGCGGATCGACGGACCACGCGGTGCGTGACGCACGTCTCACTGGTCCTGATGTCATGATGTCAGGACATTTAAACGGGGCAGGAAACCCCGCGCGGGAACTTTCCGTGCTCCCCGCACCCTCCGGGCTCCGGTCGGGAGGCGCGGAGGACGGGTGTCGGGGCACGGGAGCGGCGCGCGGACCGGGCGCCGGACGGGTGCGCGTCCACGCGTGCCGCCGTGGTCACGACGACGAGGCCGGCCGGGCACCGCTAGACGAACAGCAGGACCACCACCGCCGCGGGGGCGGTCCAGCGCAGGGACCTGCCGGTGAGGTTGTGCACCACGCCGAGCAAGGTGCAGCAGACCACGGCCGTGGCCACGGAGGCCCACCCGCCGAGGACCAGCCCGGGCAGCGCGAGCAGCAGCCCGAGGGCGAGCCCGCCCACCGGCGCCACGCGCGTCCAGCGGAGCGGCCGGCGCAGCTCCACGGCCCGCTGCACGCACGTCAGGACCAGGGCGAGGAGCAGGGAACGGCCCACGTGGTAGGCCGCGAAGCCCACCATGCCCAGCCACGCGCCTCCGCCGTAGACGGCATAGAGGTCGAGGTAGAGCTGGATCGGCTGGACGCGCCACTCGCCCACGAGGAACACGGGCAGGATCACCCCGAGCAGGACGGCCAGCACGAACAGCACCAGGGCGGTGGTCGTGCGGTGGTGGTCGACCGCCGGGGAGGGGTCGGGGGCCGAGGGCGGCGGGACCCCGGGGTCCGCCGCCCGGTGGCGCAGCCACGACACGAGGCCGCGGTGGATCCCGAACCACGCCGCGCCCAGGCAGAGCCAGGCGACGACCTGCCAGCCCAGCGGGTAGACGCCGGGGATCTCGCCCGTGAAGGTGAGCACCGTGCCGTCGACCACGGCCTCCAGTCCCAGGGCCACGAACGCGAAGGTCGCGATCGAGACGAGGAAGCCGGGATCGGCGGGGGCGAACGCCCGGTTCTCGGGGGGGTCGAGGGAGCTCATGGGGTCAGTCAATCAAGAAACGCCGGGGTGCACGTGCGCGTCCCCGGTTGTGGCCGCCGATTCGGCATGGACTACAGTCTCAGAGAAGGGAGTGCTCCGGTTCGTCCCGCGCCCGGAACGGCTCCGCGGCACGGCCCGGACGCGTCCGCCGGGCCCCGGCCGGGAGGACGCGCAGTGCTCCGTTCACCATCAGGTCGGACGACGACCCGAGTTCTGCCCGGGCCGACGCCGACCCATGACTTCGACGAAGAAGGGCAAAAACCGTGGACCTGTTCGAATACCAGGCACGCGACCTGTTCGAGAAGCACGGCGTCCCCGTGCTCCAGGGCATCGTTGCGACCACCCCCGAGGAAGCAAGGGCCGCCGCCGAGAAGATCGGCGGGGTCACCGTCGTGAAGGCGCAGGTCAAGGTCGGAGGCCGCGGCAAGGCCGGCGGTGTCAAGGTCGCCAAGAACGCCGACGAGGCCTACGAGCACGCGCAGCAGATCCTCGGCATGGACATCAAGGGCCACACCGTCCACCGGGTCATGATCGCCCAGGGCGCGGACATCGCCGAGGAGTACTACTTCTCGATCCTGCTGGACCGCGCCAACCGGTCGTACCTCGCCATGTGCTCCGTCGAGGGCGGCGTGGAGATCGAGCAGCTCGCCGTCGAGCGGCCCGAGGCCCTCGCCCGCGTGGAGGTCGTGCCGACCGAGGGCATCACCGAGGCCAAGGCCCAGGAGATCGTGCGCGAGGCCGAGTTCGACGACGAGACCGCCGCGAAGGTGGTCCCCGCGCTCGTGAAGCTGTGGGACGTGTTCAAGAACGAGGACGCCACCCTCGTCGAGGTCAACCCGCTGGTGAAGACCGGCGACGGCGAGGTCATCGCCCTGGACGGCAAGGTCACCCTCGACGAGAACGCGGAGTTCCGCCAGGCGGAGCACGCCGAGCTCGCCGACAAGTCCAGCGCCGATCCGCTCGAGGAGAAGGCCAAGGAGCACGACCTCAACTACGTCAAGCTCGACGGAGAGGTCGGCATCATCGGCAACGGTGCGGGCCTCGTCATGTCCACCCTGGACGTCGTCGCCTACGCCGGCGAGAAGCACGGCAACGTCAAGCCGGCCAACTTCCTGGACATCGGTGGCGGTGCGTCCGCCGAGGTCATGGCCGCCGGCCTGAACGTGATCCTCAACGACCCCCAGGTGAAGTCCGTGTTCGTCAACGTCTTCGGCGGCATCACCGCGTGCGACGCCGTGGCCAACGGCATCGTGCAGGCCCTCGAGATCCTCGGCGACAAGGAGGACAAGCCGCTCGTGGTCCGCCTGGACGGCAACAACGTCGAGGAGGGCCGCAGCATCCTCGCCGGCGCCAACCACCCCCTGGTCACGCTCGCCGAGACCATGGACGAGGGCGCGGACAAGGCCGCCGAGCTGGCCCAGGCCGCCAAGTAACCCGCCGACCGGACGAACACCACGAAGGAACGAGAGCAATGTCAATCTTTTTGAACAAGGACTCCAAGGTCATCGTTCAGGGCATCACCGGCGGCGAGGGCACCAAGCACACCGGTCGCATGCTCGCGGCGGGCACCCAGGTCATGGGCGGCGTCAACGCCCGCAAGGCCGGCACCACCGTGTCCCACCAGGACAAGGACGGCAACAGCGTCGAGCTGCCCGTCTTCGGGACCGTCGCCGAGGCCGTCGAGAAGACCGGGGCCGACGTGTCGATCGTCTTCGTCCCGCCGGCCTTCACCAAGGACGCCGTGATCGAGGCCGTCGACGCCGAGGTCCCGCTGGTGGTCGTCATCACCGAGGGCATCCCGGTGCAGGACTCCGCGGAGTTCTGGGCCTACGCGAAGTCGAGGACCGGCGCGGACGGCAAGCAGACCACCCGCATCATCGGCCCGAACTGCCCCGGCATCATCACCCCGGGCGAGTCGCTGGTGGGCATCACCCCGGCGAACATCACGGGCAAGGGCAAGATCGGCCTGGTCTCCAAGTCCGGCACCCTGACCTACCAGATGATGTACGAGCTGCGCGACATCGGGTTCACCACCGCGATCGGCATCGGCGGCGACCCGGTCATCGGCACCACCCACATCGACGCGCTCGAGGCGTTCGAGGCGGACCCCGAGACCGAGGCCATCGTGATGATCGGCGAGATCGGCGGCGACGCCGAGGAGCGTGCCGCGGACTTCATCAAGGAGCACGTGACCAAGCCGGTCGTCGGCTACGTCGCGGGCTTCACCGCTCCCGAGGGCAAGACCATGGGCCACGCCGGCGCCATCGTCTCCGGCTCCTCGGGCACGGCGCAGGCCAAGAAGGAGGCCCTCGAGGCCGCGGGCGTCAAGGTCGGCAAGACGCCGTCCGAGACCGCCCAGCTCATGCGGGAGATCTTCGAGGGCAGGTGATCCGGCGGGCTCCGGCCCGCCGATCCGGCACGCGGGAGGCCCCGTCCACGACGTCCGTGGGCGGGGCCTCCGCATGTCCACGCCCCGGCTCGGCCGGCGTCCCCGACCGCGGTGCCGCCGGGTCCGTCCGGTGCGGACGAACGCCGGCTCGCACTTAGACGTTATGTCTTTACAAACTGACCTGATGTCGTATTCTAGTTGTGATCCGGACCACTGATCGGCCGGTCGCACGGCTCACCCACCGTGACACCGGTCCAGCACCAGAAAGCAGGTCACCATGGCGCAGCAGAACGCGACCACCGCGACCGCCGGCGCGGCGGCACAGCAGCAGAACCCCGTGCTCATCGGCACGGCCCCGGACTCGTGGGGCGTGTGGTTCCCCGACGACCCCCGGCAGACGCCGTGGGAGCGCTTCCTCGACGAGGTCGCCGAGGCCGGGTACTCCTGGATCGAGCTCGGGCCCTACGGCTACCTGCCGACCGATCCCGCCCGGCTCGCCCAAGAGCTCGCCCAGCGGAACCTGAAGGTCTCGGCGGGCACCGTCTTCACCGCCTTCCACCGCGGGGCCGACCAGTGGGAGGAGGCGTGGGAGCCCGCGCGCAAGGTCGCGGAGCTGACCGCCGCCATGGGCGGCGAGCACATCGTGGTCATCCCGGCCATGTGGCGCGACGACGTGACGGGCGAGGCGCTCGAGAACGAGCACCTGAGCACCGAGCAGTGGACCGCCCTGTGCGAGGGCCACGACCGGCTGGGGAAGGTGCTGCGCGAGGACTTCGGCCTGCAGCAGCAGTTCCACTCCCACGCGGACTCCCACGTGTGCGGCCAGCCCGACATCGAGACCTTCCTGCACCGCACCGACCCCGAGCTGGTCACCCTGTGCCTGGACACCGGGCACGCCGAGTACGGCGGCGCGTCCTCCGTGGACCTCATCCGCAGGTACCCCGAGCGGATCGGCTACCTGCACCTGAAGCAGATCGACCCCGTGGTCATCGAGCGCGTGCGCCGGGAGAACCTCACCTGGGCCGCGGCCAACCTCGCCGGGGTCATGGTCGAGCCGCCCGCCGGCCTGCCGGACCTCGCGGAGGTCCTCGCGGAGGTCGAGAAGCTGGACCGGCCGATCTTCGGCATCGTCGAGCAGGACATGTACCCGGTCTCCTCCTTCGACGTGCCGCTGCCCATCGCCACCCGCACCCGCTCCTACCTGCTGGGCTGCGGATCGCGCACGAGCGTCCGCTGATCCGCACCGGCCCCACCCACCTGGAGAACCGTCCATGAAGATCGCTCTCGATCCCACCCCGTTCCACCACTCCCACTCCCTGCTCGAGTTCCCCGCCCTCGCCGCCGAGCTCGGCTACGAGTACCTGCAGCTGACGCCCCACGCGGACTTCCTGCCCTTCTTCAACCATCCGAAGGCCGACGACCAGCTCGTCGCGGACCTGCGCCGTGCCTGCCGCGACGCCGGCGTCGGGATCGCCTCCGTGCTGCCGGTGCTGCGCTGGTCGTCCCCGGACCCGGACGCCCGGGAGGCCGCGGTGCGGTACTGGAAGCGCGCCGTCCGGATGACCGTGGACCTCGGCGTGCAGCAGATGAACACCGAGTTCCAGGGCCGCCCCGAGCGGGCCGAGGAGTCGGAGCGGGCGTTCTACCGCTCGATGGAGGAGCTGCTGCCCCTCGTCGAGCGCGAGGGCGTGCACATCGCGATCGACCCGCACCCCGACGACTTCGTGGAGCAGGGCCTGGCCGCCTGGCGGGTGATCCGGGGCGTGAACTCGCAGCACCTCGGCTTCGCCTACGTCGCCCCGCACACCTTCCACTTGGAGGACGCACCGCTGGAGATCATGGCCGCGGTGGGGGACCGGCTGCGCGTGGTCCACGTGGCCGACACCATGGACCACCACCGCTCGCACGGGCTGCGCTACATCACCAACCCGCCGGGCAGCCCCGCCCGGGTGCACCAGCACCTGAGGATCGGCGACGGCGACGTCGACTGGGACGAGTTCTTCGGCGGGCTCGCCGGCAACGGCTTCCTCGACCGCGAGGACACCGTGATGGTCTCCTCGGTGTTCGCCGAGAACGAGAACGCCCTAGAAGTCTCCCGCTACCAGCTGGAGCAGATGCGCGAGCGCTCGGCCGCCGCGCGGAAGGTGGAGGTGCAGGCATGAGCTACGACGTCGTGACCATCGGACGCATCAGCGTCGACATCTATCCCGACGACATCGGCGTGGGCCTGGAGGACGTCACCAGCTTCGGCAAGTACCTCGGCGGCTCGCCCGCCAACGTGGCGGTCGCCGCGGCCCGCCACGGGGAGTCCACCGCGCTGATCACCCGGACCGGCGACGACCCGTTCGGCACCTACCTGCACCGCGAGCTCACCCGCTACGGCGTGGACGACCGGTTCGTGCGCCCCGTGCCGGGGTTGCAGACCCCCGCCACGTTCTGCGCGATCCGGCCGCCGGAGGACTTCCCGCTGTACTTCTACGGACGCTTCCCCACGGCGCCGGACCTGCAGATCCGGCCGGAGGAGATCGACGCGGAGGTCGTGCGCGAGGCGCGGATCCTGTGGTCCACCGTCACGGGCCTGTGCCAGGAGCCGTCTCGCTCCGCCCACCTCGCCGCCCACGAGGCCCGTCCTCGCGAGCAGCTGCGGGCCGACCAGCACACGGTCCTCGACCTCGACTACCGGCCCATGTTCTGGGAGTCCGAGGAGGACGCCCGTGCGCAGGTCCACGAGCTGCTCCGGCACGTGAGCATCGCGATCGGCAACGACAAGGAGTGCGCCGTGGCCGTGGGGGAGGGCACCCCCGACGAGCAGGCCGACCGGCTGCTCGAGGCCGGTGTGCGCATCGCCGTGGTCAAGCTCGGCCCGGAGGGCGTGATGGCGAAGACCCGCGACGAGCGCGTGGTCTCGGCCCCCGTTCCCGTGGAGACCGTCAACGGCCTCGGCGCCGGGGACTCCTTCGGCGGAGCCTTCTGCCACGGCATCAACCAGGGCTGGAGCCTCGAGCAGGTCCTCGACTACGCCAACGCCTCCGGTGCGATCGTGGCCTCGAGGATCTCGTGCTCCGACGCCATGCCCTCGCCCGACGAGGTCTTCCAGCTGCTGCGCGAGCGCGGCCGCGCCGTTCCCGAAGGAGTCACTCCATGACCACGACGTCCCCCCTCGAGATCGACACCGCGGATCCGCGCCGCTACGAGCACCTCACCCGGGTCCGGCTCGAGGACCCCCGCTCGGTCCAGCGCGCCGCCGACTCCCGCCGCCGCCACCCGGGACCGGTGCACGGACGGCAGAACTTCGTCGTCGCCGCGGACCACCCGGCCCGCGGTGCGCTGCGGGTGCGCGGCGAGACCGACGCCATGGCCGACCGGCGCGGCCTGCTCGACCGCCTGCAGATCGCCCTGGCGGACCCCAAGGTCGACGGCGTGCTCGCCTCCCCGGACGTGCTGGACGACCTGCTGCTGCTCGGGGCGCTCGAGGGCAAGCTCGTCTTCGGCTCGATGAACCGCGGCGGCCTGCCCGGCCTCGTCAACGAGATCGACGACCGCTTCACGGGCCACACCGCCCAGGCACTGGACCGGATCGGCGCCGACGGCGGCAAGATGCTCACCCGCATCTGCTTCGAGGACCCGCACACCACCTCCGTGCTGGAGAACACCGCCAAGGCGGTGGACTCCCTGGCCGCCCTGGGTCTCATCGCGATGGTCGAGCCGTTCATCTCCCGGATCGTCGACGGGGGCGTCGTCAACGACCTCTCGGCCGACGCCGTGATCCGCTCCGTGGCCATCGCCCAGGGCCTCGGCGGCAGCTCCGCGCACACGTGGATGAAGCTGCCCGTGGTCGAGGACATGGAGCGCGTCATGGCGGCCACCACGCTGCCCACGGTCCTGCTGGGCGGCGACCCCAGCGGCCGGCCCGACGAGGTCTTCGCGACCTGGGAGGCGGCGCTCGCGCTGCCCGGCGTCCAGGGCCTGACCGTCGGCCGCACCCTGCTCTACCCCGAGGACGGGGACGTCGCCGCCGCTGTGTCCACCGCCGCGTCCCTGCTCAAGGGGCACCCCGTCCAGGAAGGAGCCGCCCGATGAGCACCCGCACCCTCTCCGTCTCCCAGGCGCTCGTGGAGTTCCTGGCCAACCAGTGGACCGTGGACCGGATCGGCGCCGAGGAGTACCGTGAGCGCACGATCCCGGGCATGTTCGGCATCTTCGGCCACGGCAACGTGGCCGGGGTGGGCCAGGCGCTCAAGCAGTACCAGGCCCAGGACCCCGCCCTGATGCCCTACTACCAGGGCCGCAACGAGCAGGCCCAGGTGCACCAGGCCGTCGGCTACGCCCGGCACACCCGGCGCCGGGCCACCTTCGCGGTGAGCACGTCGATCGGTCCCGGGGCCACGAACATGGTCACCGGTGCGGCGCTGGCCACCACGAACCGGCTGCCCGCGCTGCTGTTCCCCTCGGACCAGTTCGCCTCCCGGCGGCCGGACCCGGTGCTCCAGCAGCTCGAGCGCCCCGACGCCAACGACATCACCGTCAACGACGTCTTCCGCCCGGTCAGCCGCTACTTCGACCGGGTCTGGCGGCCCGAGCAGCTCTTCTCGGCGCTGCTCAACGGCATGCGGGTGCTCACGGACCCGGCCGAGACCGGTGCGGTGACCATCGCGCTGCCGCAGGACGTGCAGGCCGAGCCGCTCGAGGTGCCCGAGGAGTTCCTCGCGCCCCGGGAGTGGCGGATCCGCCGCCCGGCTCCCGAGGAGGAGGACGTCCGCGCGGCCGTCGCGGCGATCCGCGCGGCCGAGCGGCCGGTGGTCATCGCCGGCGGTGGGGTGCACTACGCCTTCGCCACCGAGGCGCTGCGCGAGTTCGCGGAGGCCACCGGCATCCCCGTGGCCTACACCCAGGCGGGCGTGGGGGTCATGGACTGGGACCACCCGCTGTGCCTGGGAGCGGTCGGGTCCACCGGCTCCACCGCGTCCAACGCGGTGGTCGCTGATGCCGATCTGGTCATCGGCATCGGCACCCGCTACGAGGACTTCACCACGGCGTCCCAGACCGCGTTCCAGCACCCGGACGTGCGCTTCGTCAACGTCAACGTCGCGGCCTTCGACGCCTACAAGCAGGGCACCGCCGTGCCGGTCGTCGCCGACGCCCGCAAGACCCTCGTCGAGCTGACGAGGGCGCTCGGCGGGTACCGGGTCGGCGCGGACCTCGCCGCGACGGTCGAGGCCGAGAAGCAGCGCTGGGACGCGACCGTGGACGCCGCCTTCGGCGAGCGGCACCTCCCGCTGCCCAGCCAGAACGAGATCATCGGGGCCGTCAACGAGGCCATGGACGACCGCGACGTCGTCGTGTGCGCCGCGGGCTCGCTGCCCGGGGACCTGCACAAGATGTGGCGGGTCAAGGACGCGTACGGCTACCACGTCGAGTACGCCTTCTCCTGCATGGGGTACGAGATCGCCGGCGGGCTCGGGGTCAAGCGGGCCGCCGTGGCCGAGGCGGAGCGCACCGGGACCCCCGGGGACGCGCGCGACGTCGTCGTCATGGTCGGGGACGGCTCGTACCTGATGATGCACACCGAGCTCGTGACGGCCGTGGCCGAGGGGCTCAAGCTCGTGGTGGTGCTCATCCAGAACCACGGCTACGCCTCGATCGGCGCCCTGTCGGAGCAGCTGGGGTCCCAGCGTTTCGGCACGAAGTACCGCTACCTCGACGAGGATCGGCACAGCTTCGACGAGGGCTCGACGCTGCCGATCGATCTCGCCGCCAACGCCGAGTCCCTCGGCGTGCGGGTGCTGCGGGTCGGGCCCGGCGACGGCGTCATCGACCGGCTGAAGGAGGCGGTGGCGCGGGCGAAGGCCGTGCCGGAGGGCTCGGGTCCCGTGCTCGTGCACGTGGAGTCGGACCCGCTGATCGACGCACCCAGCTCCGAGTCCTGGTGGGACGTGCCCGTCACGGGCACCGCCACCCTCGGGTCCACGAACGAGGCCTACGCGGTCTACCAGCAGCACAAGGCCCGGCAGCGTCCGCTGCTCGGGAACTGAAGGAGGAGTTCCATGACACAGCAGACCCAGCAGCAGATCCGGCACGTCGAGCACTTCATCGACGGCGAGCGCACCCGCGGCACCGGGGACCGGACCCAGGAGATCTACAACCCCGCCACCGGCGAGGTGTCCGGCATCCTGCACCTGGCCACCGACGAGGACCTGCAGGCCGTCGTCGCCGCCGCACGGAAGGCCGCGGACTCGTGGGGCGACATGTCCATCGCCCGGCGCACCGCCGTGCTGTTCACGTTCCGGGAGCTCGTGGCCGCCCACACGGACGACCTCGCCGCCCTGATCACCGCCGAGCACGGCAAGGTGCTCTCCGACGCCAAGGGCGAGGTGGGCCGCGGTCTCGAGGTCGTCGAGTTCGCCTGCGGGATCGCCGAGCAGCTCAAGGGGGAGTTCTCCGACCAGTTCTCCACCGGCATCGACGTCTACTCCTTCCGCCAGCCGCTCGGTGTGGTCGCCGGGATCACCCCGTTCAACTTCCCGGTCATGGTGCCGCTGTGGATGGCCCCGGTCGCGATCGCCACCGGCAACGCGTTCATCCTCAAGCCCTCCGAGCGGGACCCCTCACCGTCCCTGCTGATCGCCGAGCTGTGGCAGCGGGCCGGCCTGCCGGACGGGGTGTTCCAGGTCCTGCACGGCGGCAAGGAGGCCGTGGACGGGCTGCTGACCCACCCGGACGTGGACGGCATCTCGTTCGTGGGCTCCACCCCGATCGCGCAGTACGTGCACGAGACCGCGACGAAGCACGGCAAGCGCGTCCAGGCCCTGGGCGGGGCGAAGAACCACGCGATCGTGCTGCCGGACGCGGACATGGACTCGGCCGCGGACAACCTCACGGCGGCCGCCTTCGGCTCCGCCGGGGAGCGCTGCATGGCCGTGTCCGTGGCCGTGGCCGTGGGCGAGGCCGCGGACCTGCTCGTGGACAAGCTGGCCGAACGGGCCCAGGACATCACCGTGGGCAACGGCATGGACGCCTCCTCCGACATGGGCCCGGTCATCACCCCGGCCTCGCGGGACCGTGTGCGCCGGATCGTCACTTCCGCCGAGGAGGCCGGCGCGGCCGTCGTCGTGGACGGGCGGGACCTGATCGTGGCCGACCACGAGGACGGCTTCTTCGTGGGCCCCACGGTCCTCGACAAGGTCCGGAAGGACATGGAGGCCTACGAGGAGGAGATCTTCGGGCCGGTCCTCGTGGTGCTGCGCGTGGACACCCTCGACGAGGGCATCGAGATCATCAACGCCAACCCGTACGGCAACGGCACCGCGATCTTCACCTCCTCGGGCGCCTACGCCCGCCAGTTCAAGCGCCGCGTGACCGTGGGCATGATCGGGGTCAACGTCCCGATCCCCGTGCCCGTCGCCTGGCACTCCTTCGGCGGCTGGAAGGCCTCGCTGTTCGGCGACCACCACATCTACGGACCCGACGGCGTGCGCTTCTACACCCGCGGCAAGGCCGTCACCGAGCGGTGGCCCGAGCCGCACCACGCGTCCGGGGCGTCCTTCGCCTTCCCGTCCTCGTCCGACCACTGAGTCCAGCCCGTCCCGGGCACCGCGGCTCCCAGCCGCTGTGCCCGGACCTCGGGTTCCGTCCCCGCCCGTCCGCGAGGGCGTAGCGGGGACGGAGGCGACGCAGCTTTCACCACCATCCGGACCGACCGGGTCCACACGCCCCCAGCGGGCGGAAGGAGATTCATCATGACCAAGACTCTGCGCGTAGCCGTTGTCGGAGCAGGCCGCATGGGCGCCGACCACATCGAGCGCATCCACCGCCGGATCAACGGCGCCGAGATCGCCGCCGTCGTCGACATCGACGGGGCCCGGGCCGAGGCCGCCGTCGCCCACATCCCCGGCGCGGTCGCCCACACGGACTTCCAGGAGGTGCTGGATCGGGACGACATCGACGCCGCCCTGATCGCCACCCCGGGGTTCCTGCACGAGCAGGTGCTGCTCTCCGCGATCGAGCACGGCCTGCCCACTCTGTGCGAGAAGCCGCTGACCCCGGACGCCCAGTCCTCCTGGCGCGTGGTCGAGGCAGAGGTCGCCGCCGGCCGGCAGCTGATCCAGGTCGGCTTCATGCGCCGCTTCGACGCGGGCTACCTCGCCCTGCGCCGGATGATCGAGGAGAAGGCCTACGGGGAGCTGCTGACCCTGCACCACCAGCACCGCAACCCGACGACCCCGCCCGGGTTCACCAATGAGATGATCATCAACGACTCCGTGGTCCACGAGTTCGACGCCGTGCGATTCTTCACGGGGGAGGAGATCACCTCGGTCCAGGTCCGGATCGGGCGGTCGACCCGCAACGCCCCGGGGGGTCAGCGGGACCCCCAGCTGGTGCTCATGGAGACCGAGTCCGGGGTCCTCGCCCAGGTCGAGGCCTACGTCAACGCGCAGTTCGGTTACCAGGTCGCCACGCAGGCCTCCTTCGAGACGGGCGTCGTGGGCATCGGCGGCGACACCGAGCCCTATGTCCGCACGGCCGGCACGTGGGGCGGCAGCGTCTCCCCGGGCTTCGAGGAGCGCTTCGTCGAGGCCTACGACCGGGAGGTCCAGGCGTGGGTCGACGCCGCGGCCCGCGGACAGATCGGCGGGCCCTCGGCGTGGGACGGCTACGCCACGGCCGCCTGCTGCGAGGCCGGCGTCCAGGCCCAGGCGAGCGGGGAGATCGTGCCCGTGCGGATGCAGTCCAAGCCGGATCTCTACGGCACGGCGCAGGTGTCCGCCCTCGTCTGAGCAGCAGCGGCGGGTCGGCGTCAGGGCGCGGCGGGGCGACGGTCCCGCCGCGCCCTGACGCGTCCTCCCGACGGGGTGACGGGTCGCTCCACGGAGTCCTCCGTCACGCGGTCGAGCGGGGTGCCGCCGTGGACCCGCGGATGACCAGCTCCGGCTCGAGCAGGACCGCAGCCCCCGTGCCCGCGCTCCCGCCGATCCGGGCCACCAGCCGCTCGGCGGCCGCTTCGCCGATCTCGGCGTTGCGGCTGTCGACCGTGGTCAGCCGCAGGAGGTGGGTGGAGGCGATGGGGGAGTCGTCGTAGCCGACCACGGAGAGGTCCTGCGGCACGCGCAGCCCGCGCTCGCCGGCCGCCGCAAGCGCTCCCATGGCCATGGTGTCGTTGGCGGCGAAGACCGCCGTGGTCTCCGGTGCGCTGTCGAGCAGGCGCACCGCGGCGGCGTATCCGTCCTCCTCCGTGGTGGCGCCTCCCCCCGGAACGGCGCGCGGCTGGAGACCGGCCGCGGCCATCGCCTCCGCGAAGCCCTCCGCCCGCAGCCAGGCCGCTCCACCACCGCCCGTGAGATGGCCGATCCCGCGGTGGCCGAGTCCGGTCAGGTGCTCCGTCGCCAGGCGCGCGCCGAGCCGGTCGTCGTTCGCGACGACCTCGGCACCCGGCACCACGCCCTCCCGGTGGCCGGCCACCACGACGGGCAGTCCCTCGGGCACGCGCATGGCCCCGGTCGGCTCGGTGGCGATCACCAGCCCGTCGACGCGCATCGACAGGAAGCCGTCCAGCGGGTGCGCCTCCACGTGCGCGTTGAGCGTGTGGTCCGCGACCGCGATCCGCAGCCCGTGCGGCGCCAGGCCCTCCTGCAGACCGCGCAGCAGCTCCATGAACCACAGGTTCCGCCAGTCGTCGATGACCACCCCGATGGTGCGCGTCGTCGCCCCGGCCAGCGCCGCGGCGGCCTGGCTGGGGCGGTAGCCCAGCCGCTCCACCGCCTTCAGGACGGCGGACCTCCGAGGTCGATCCGGCGGCCGCTTCTCCTTCTCGTCCCATCGCCCCCCGGCCCCTTCCTCGTCCCAGGAGAGAAACATGACCGACAGCATCGGCATCGCCGTCATCGGCGCCGGCATGGCCGGCCAGGCCCATGCGGCGGCCTACCGTGTGGCCCCCAGGCTCTACGACCCCGTCCTGCCGCCGCTGCGCTACGTCGCCATCGGCGACGTCAACGAGACGCTGGGGGCTCACGTGGCCCGCCGCTACGGCTACGAGAAGGCCCTGGGGTCCTGGGAGGAGGTCGCGGAGGACCCGGAGATCGACGTGGTCAGCGTCGTCATCGCGAACCGCTTCCACCGCCGGGCCGTCGAGGGGCTGCTGGAGGCCGGCAAGCACGTCCTGTGCGAGAAGCCGCTCAGCGACACCCTCGAGGACGCCCGCGCCATGGCCCGCGCCGCCGAGGCTGCGGAGTCCATCGCGCGGATCGGCTTCACCTTCCGGCGCACCCCCGGCATCGCCGCGATCCGCGACCTCATCCAGGACGGCACCCTGGGCAGGGTCCTGCACTTCAGCGGCCGGTACTGGACCGACTACGGGTTCAACCCGAAGGCGCCCATGAGCTGGCGGTACCAGGGCGGCCCCGGCTCCGGGGCCCTGGCCGACGTCGGCAGCCACCTGGCCTACGTGGCGGATTTACTCTGCGGGGACATCGCCTCCGGCGCCGGCAGCCTCGAGGTCTCCCGGGTGGCCGCCGGGCACCCGAACACCCTGACCTTCGAGGTGTTCTGCGCGAAGGGCGCGGCGCGGTTCCACCAGCTGCGCCCCGCCGAGATCGAGCTGTTCCTCCACGAGGGAGCGGAGGCCACCAACGGCCACCGCACCGTGAACCTCGGCCCCGGCCACGCCTACCTGTCGCAGGGACTGGCCATGGACGCCCCCGGTGTGGGCTTCGGCCAGAACGACGCCTTCGGCTACCAGGCCCGTGCCTTCCTCGAGGAGGTCGCCGGTCTCGACGAGTCCGTCTCGCTGCCGCGCAACGCGTCCTTCGCGGAGGGTGTGCACAACATGGAGATCCTGGCGGCCGCTGTGGAATCGGCTGCCAGTCACGGACAGAAGGTCGTCCTGTGAAGCTCGGCGTCTACAACGCGATCCTGCACGACCGGTCGCTCCCCGAGGCCCTGAAGGCCGTCGCAGGCCTCGGCCTGACCGGCATCGAGATCAACACCGGAGGATTCCTGCCGGCCCTCCACATGCCCGACATGGACCAGATCCTGGAGAGCGACGCCGCCCGTGACGACTACCTGGCGCTCTTCGAGGGCACCGGCGTCTCGATCGCCGGCCTCAACTGCAACGGCAACCCGCTGCACCCCCAGCGGGAGATCGGCGAGAAGCACGCCGAGGACATCCGCCGCTCCATCCGGCCGGCGCACCGCCTGGGCCAGACACGCGTGGTCACCATGTCCGGGCTGCCCGGCGGGGAGCCCGGGGCCACCGTGCCCAACTGGATCGTCAACGCCTGGAACTCGGCCTCCCTGGACGTGCTCGACTACCAGTGGGGGGTCGTGGCCGACTTCTGGAGGGAGACCGACCGCCTGGCCGCCGATCACGGCGTCAAGGTGGCCCTGGAGCTGCACCCGCAGAACGTGGTGTTCAACACCGCCGACGTCCGGAGGCTCATCGACCTGACCGGCGCCACCCACGTGGGCGTCGAGCTCGACGCGTCGCACCTGTTCTGGCAGCAGATGGACCCGGTCGCCGTGGTGCGCGAGCTCGGTCCGCTCGTCCTCCACGCGGCTGCGAAGGATGTCCGCATCAACCCGGAGAACGCCGCGCTCCACGGTGTCCTGGACAACAGCTTCCGCCGCCTCGCCCCCGAGGAGGAGCGCACCCACCTCGGCGGCGACGAGTGGGCCAACGAGTGGCCGAAGAACTCCGCCTGGGACTTCGTGGCCCTGGGCCGCGGCCACGACACCGCCTACTGGGCCGAGTTCCTCACCGCCCTGCACGAGGTCGACCCGGACATGGCCGTCAACATCGAGCACGAGGACGTCTCCCTGGGCCGGATCGAGGGCCTCGAGATCGCCGCGGGCGTCCTGCTGGACGCGGCCGCGTCCGCCGGCGTCCTGCGCTGATCCGTCCGCCGGTGCCGAAGGGCCCACCCCTCGGAGGCGGACCCTTCTGCACCGGCGGTTCCGAGGGTGCTCAGCGGCCGAAGGGCAGTCGCGGGTCGACCGCCGTCCCGTCCCAGGTCCGGCGGATCCAGCCGTGGTGCGGGTCGTCGCTGATCAGCCACTCGCGCACCCGGCCCGGGCCGGCCATGACGTTGAGGTAGTACAGGTCGTAGCCGGGGGTCGCCATGGCGGGGCCGTGCCAGCCGTAGGGCACCAGGACGACGTCGCCCGAGCGCACCTCCGCGCTGACGTCGATGGGGCGGTCGTCCGAGGCGTAGACCCGCTGGTAGCCCATGGGGTCCGTCCCGCCGGACTCCGTGACGGGCATGCCCTCGGCGAGCTGCGTCTCGAAGTAGTAGATTTCCTCGAGGGCCGTCTCCCCGTCCTTCTCCTCGTCGTGCTTGTGCGGGGGATAGGAGGACCAGTTGCCCGCGGGGGTGAGCACCTCGCACACGATGAACCGGTCGGCCTCCAGGGCCGCGGGCGTGCCGAAGTTGTGCACCTGCCGGGAGCAGTTGCCCGCGCCGCGCAGCTCGACCGGGATCTCGTCACGGGTCACGAGCCGGGTGGGGTGCTCCTCCCGGGCCGGCGCGGAGGCCACGGCCACCCGCCCGCCGGTCCCGGAGGACAGGGTCAGGTCCCGCCGGACCCCGGTGTAGAGGACGTCGGTGGGCCCGGCGAAGACGGACGGGCGGCCGGCGAGGTCGTAGGTCTCACCGCCCGTCCGCGCCGTGAAGCTGCCGGTGAGCGGTACCACGATGCGCTCCTCCTCGGCGGCCTCCAGGGCGATCTGCTCGCCCGGGCCGAGGTCGGCCACGCGGATCCCCGTGTGGGCCCAGCCGGGGACCTGGGCGGCCGAGTCGTGGCCGCCAAGGGAGACGAACCAGCCGTCCTGGGCGGCGGTGTCCTTGGGGTGGACCCACTCGGGGCGGGAGCTGTCGTTGTGCATGGGTCGGGGTGCCTTCCGGTGTCGTCGTCGTGGGTGGTCCGGGACGCGTGCGGGTGGCCCTGCGCTCAGCGCTGGACCAGGGTGAGCTCGAAGGTGTACTTGTCGGCCCGGTACACGTGCCGACCGGTCTCCACCTGCCGGCCGAGGTCGTCCATGGCGGTGCGGTGCATGCTGACGAGCGCGGCGCCGGGGTCGACGCCCAGCTGCTCCGCCTGGAACGCGTCGGCCGAGACGGCGCCGACCCGCTGGTGGGCCAGCTGGAAGTTGACCCCCTGGCCGCGCATCAGGGAGTACAGCCCCTCCTGCTCGAGCTGCTCGCGCGTGAGCTCGCACAGCGCGCACGGGATCCAGTTCTCCATGAGGGCCAGCGGCTCGCCGTCCGTGCTGCGCAGGCGCACGAGGTGGTAGACCTCGTCGCCCGGTGCGATGCCGAGCAGCAGGGCCACGTCGTCCTCGGCCGGGACCCGGGAGAAGTCCAGCACGTCCGTGCCGGGGCTGCCCCCGCTGCGCTGGAGGTCCTCATGGAGGCTGGTCAGCTCGAGCGAGCGGCGGACCTGGCTGCCCACCACCTGGGTGCCCACCCCGCGCTTGCGCACCAGCAGCCCGGCACGCACGAGCTGGTCCATGGCCTTGCGCATCGTGGGACGGGACAGGTTGAGCCGGTTCGCGAGGTCGATCTCGTTGTCCAGCCTGGTCCCCGGGGGGAGCTCGCCGCTGCGGATCGCGTCCTCGAGTCCCTGCGCCACCTGGTGGTAGAGGGGCACGGGGGAACTCTTGTCGACCGTGAGGTGCCGTGGGCCGGACATGGGGGACCTCCAGGGGTCTGGGCCGTGCGTGCGGACGTGCTGCTGTCCTCCAGTGTGGCCGCTGAGATGTGAGTATGTCCAGACATTCTATTGACATTTGTGATGGGAGTCACCCAGGATGAAATCCGGCGGGCGGCCGAGGCGGCGCATCGAAGCGCGAGGCCCAGCCACGACACGAGGAGATTCCCATGACTGCAGGATGCGTTTCCCCCGAGGCCCGGCGGCCGAGAGCGCTGCGGCGTCGAGCGGCCGCCGTCGCGCTGCTCGTTCCGGCCATGGCGCTGGCCGGCTGTTCCTCCGAGGGCGGCCGGCAGACGACGGCCGCGGGTGAGGGCGGCGGCGGCCAGGTGGCCCAGACGGAGCAGATCAAGATCGCCATGATCACGCACGCCGCTCCGGGCGACACCTTCTGGGACGTCATCCGGAAGGGGGCCGAGGAGGCCTCGGCCAAGGACAACGTCGAGTTCCTCTACGCCTCCGATCCCGAGGGCGGACGCCAGGCCCAACTCGTGCAGCAGTACATCGACCAGGGCGTCGACGGCATCGCCGTGACCCTGGCCAAGCCGGATGCGATGCGCGACGTGCTGCAGCGGGCCGAGGAGGCCGGCATCCCGGTGGTGACCCTCAACGCGGGCGAGAACGAGTTCGAGGACCTCGGTGCGTTCGCCCACTTCGGGTCCAACGAACAGCTCGCCGGTGAGACGGCCGGGCAGCGGCTCGAGGAGGAGGGGCTCCAGCACCCGATCTGTGTGATCCAGGAGCAGGGCCACGTGGGACTCGAGGCCCGGTGCGCCGGCGTCAAGGAAGTGCTGCCGGAGACGGAGATCCTCTACGTGCAGGGCACCGACATGACCCAGGTGTCCTCCACGGCCACGGCCAAGCTGCAGACCTCCTCGGAGGCCGACTCCATCATCGGCCTCGGGGCGCCCTACACGATGACCCTGCTCGAGGCCAAGGAGGCGGCGGGCAGCGACGTGACCGTCGCCTCCTTCGACATGAACGGCGACCTCGCCCAGTCCATCGTGGACGGCGACGTGCTGTTCACCATCGACCAGCAACCCTGGCTGCAGGGGTACATGTCCGTGGACTCGCTGTGGCAGAACCACCGCGGGGCCTTCAAGATCGGCGGCGGCCAGCCCACGCTCACCGGTCCCGCCGTCGTGGACTCGTCCAACGCCGAGGACGTCCTCGAGTACGCCAACGAGGGCATCCGCTGAGCGGGCCCAGGAACCAGGAGACGAACATCATGTCATCGACCCGGACCCCGGCCGCCGCACCGGCGCCGGACCGCGGCTCCTCCGGAGCCCCGCCCACGCCCACCGGAACGGCCCCGGCCGACGAACGCATCCAGACCAAGGGCCTGCTCGGCACCTTCCTGGCCCGACCCGAGGTCGGGGCCCTCGTCGGGGCGATCGTGGTCTTCGTGTTCTTCGCGGTGGCCGCCCCGTCCTTCACCCAGCCGCAGTCCATCTCCACCGTCCTCTACGGGGCGTCCACCATCGGGATCATGGTGGTCGGGGTGTCCCTGCTGATGATCGGCGGGGAGTTCGACCTCTCCACCGGTGTCGCCGTCATCACCTCGGCGCTGGCGGCGTCCATGTTCAGCTGGTTCTTCGCCGTCAACGTCTGGGTCGGCGTCCTCGTCGCCCTGGGCGTGTCCCTGTTCATCGGCTTCGTCAACGGCTGGTTGCTGGTGCGCACGAAGCTCCCGTCCTTCATCGTCACCCTGGCGACCTTCCTCATGCTCGCCGGCCTCAACCTCGCGCTGACCCGCCTGATCGGCGGGTCCGTGGCCTCGCCGTCGATCAGCAACATGGACGGCTTCGCCTCCGCCAAGACGATCTTCGCCTCCTCGGTGACCATCCTCGGGGTCGACGTGCGGATCACCGTGTTCTACTGGATCGCCCTCGTGGCGATCGCCTCGTTCATCCTGCTCAAGACGAAGGTCGGCAACTGGATCTTCGCCGTGGGCGGGGACGCCAATGCCGCCCGCGCCGTGGGTGTGCCGGTCGCACGGACCAAGATCGGTCTGTTCATGGGCGTGGGCCTGTGCGGCTGGCTGCTGGGGATGCACAACCTCTTCGCGTTCGACTCCGTGCAGTCCGGTGAGGGCGTGGGCAACGAGTTCCTCTACATCATCGGCGCGGTGATCGGCGGGTGCCTGCTCACCGGCGGCTTCGGCTCCGCGATCGGCGGGGCCCTGGGCGCGCTCATCTTCGGCATGGCCTCGCGCGGCATCGTCTACGCCGAGTGGAACCCGGACTGGTTCAAGTTCTTCCTGGGTCTCATGCTGCTGCTGGCCACCATCGTGAACATGTACGTGCGCAAGCGCATCGAGAGGAAATAGGTGCCCGCCATGACCACGCAACCGCCCATCACCCCCGCCCCCGGCGCCCACCCCGCGGATCCGGCCGGCACGGAGGGTCCTGCTGCCCTCGTGGAGCTGCAGGACATCGGCAAGCGCTACGGCAACATCATCGCCCTGCGCGACGTCACCATGGCCGTGGAGCCGGGGAAGGTGACCTGCGTGCTCGGCGACAACGGCGCCGGCAAGTCCACCCTGATCAAGATCATCGCCGGGCTGCACCAGCACACGGACGGGAGCCTCCGGGTCAACGGCGAGGAGACGACCTTCACCTCCCCGCGGCAGGCCCTCGACGCCGGGATCGCCACCGTCTACCAGGACCTGGCCGTGGTGCCGCTGATGCCGGTGTGGCGCAACTTCTTCCTCGGCTCCGAGCTCACCAGCGGGTTCGGGCCCTTCAAGCGCCTGGACGTGGCGAGGATGAAGGAGATCACCAAGCAGGAGCTCGCCGACATGGGCATCGACCTGCGCGACGTGGACCAGCCCATCGGGACGCTCTCCGGCGGTGAGCGCCAGTGCGTGGCCATCGCCCGCGCGGTGCACTTCGGGGCGAAGGTCCTCATCCTCGACGAGCCCACCGCGGCCCTGGGCGTGAAGCAGTCCGGGGTGGTGCTGCGCTACATCCTGCAGGCCCGCGAACGCGGCCTCGGGGTGGTGTTCATCACGCACAACCCGCACCACGCGTACCCGGTGGGGGACCGGTTCCTGCTGCTCAAGCGCGGCAAGTCCATCGGCTACTACGAGAAGCAGGACATCACCGTGGGCGACCTCACCGCCCAGATGGCCGGCGGCGCGGAGCTGGAGGAGCTGACCCACGAGCTCGAGCAGCTCGGCGGGCACACCTCCCAGATGCAGCAGGTCCAGGCCGACATGGCCGAGTCCCAGGCCCGCCCCCGCACCTGAGCAGACCCCGGCCCCGCGCCCCCCGGGACGACTCGGGGCGCGGGGCCGGTCCCACACCACCGATCCCGCGAGAGGAACTCCCGTCATGACCGTCCGGATCGGTCTGATCGGCGCCGGCCGCATCGGGGCCGTGCACGCCGCCCACCTCGCCGCCCTGCGCACCCCGGAGGGCGGGCCCGCGGTGCGGCTGAGTCTCACGGACGCCGTGCCCGAGCAGGCGTCCGCCGTGGCCGGCCGGACGGGTGCGGCGTCGCGGCCCTCGGTCGGGGCGCTGCTCGACGACGGCGTGGACGGACTCGTCGTGGCGACCGGCACGGCCTCCCACCCCGAGCTCATCCGGGTCGGGCTGCGGGCGGGGCTGCCGGTCTTCTGCGAGAAGCCGGTGGCCCTGTCCGTCGAGGAGGCGCTGCCCCTGCTCGACGAGATCGAGCGCGTGCAGGGCGTGGTGCAGATCGGCCACCAGCGCCGCTTCGACCCCGGCTACGTCCGTGCCCGGGAGGCCTGCGCCGCGGGCGACCTGGGCTGGCTGCACACCGTGCGCGCCGTCACCGGCGACATGACCCCGCCGCCCGTGGAGTTCCTCGCGACGTCGGGCGGGCTGTTCCGGGACTGCTCCGTGCACGACGTCGACGTCCTCCGGTGGATCACCGGCCGCGAGGTCGTCGAGGTGTACGCCCGCGGCTCCAACAACGGCGACCCCCGGATCGGAGAGGTGGGGGACGTGGACACCGCGCTCGCCGTGCTGACCCTCGACGACGGCACGGTGGCCACCATGTCCGCGACCCGCTACAACGGCGCCGGCCACGACGTGCGGCTCGAGCTGCAGGGCTCGAAGGGCTCGGTGGCCGTGGGGATGGACGAGCACATGGCGATGCGCTCGGCCGAGCCCGGGGTCCGGTTCCCGGCCGGGCCGCCGCACACGACGTTCCACGAGCGCTTCGCCGAGGCCTACCGCCGCGAGATGGCGGTCTTCGTCCGGGTGGTGCGCGGAGAGATCCCGAGTCCCTGCACGGCCCGGGACGCAGTGGCCGCCTCGCAGGTGGCCGACGCCGCGCAGCGCTCGCTCGAGACGGGCGCCGTCGTCCGGGTGGAGCCGCTCCGGGCGGCCCGCGGCGCGGGGTGGACGTCCCGCGGCTGACCCCCTGGGGAGGCCCCTCCCGCCGGTCGGGCCGGGGAGCCGGCTCAGACCAGGACGATGGTGCGGTTGCCGGAGAGCACCACGCGGCCCTCGGCGTGCCACCGCACGGCCCGGGACAGCGCCTGCATCTCGGCGTCGCGACCCACGGCCACGAGGTCCGCCGGTGTGTGGGCGTGGTCCACCGGCATGACGCGCTGGGCGATGATCGGGCCCTCGTCGAGGTCCGCCGTCACGTAGTGGGCCGTGGCCCCCACCATCTTCACCCCCCGGGCGTAGGCCTGGTGGTAGGGCTTGGCGCCCTTGAAGGAGGGCAGGAACGAGTGGTGGATGTTGATGCACCGGCCGGAGAGCTCGCGGGTCAGCTCGTCCGAGAGCACCTGCATGTAGCGGGCCAGCACGACCAGCTCGACGTCGTACCGGTCCACCAGGTCGAGCAGCCTCCCCTCGGCCCGGGCCTTGGTCTCCGCCGTCACGGGGATGTGGTGGAAGGGGATGTCGTGCCACTCCACGAGACTCCGGTGGTCGAGGTGGTTGGAGACCACGGCCACGATCTCGATGGGCAGCTCGCCGACCCGGGTGCGGTGCAGCAGGTCCGTGAGGCAGTGGGAGAAGCGGGACACCATGACGAGCACCCGGGTCCGGCGCTGCACGGAGACCAGCCGGAACCGCATGTCGTGCTGCTCCGCCACCGGGGCGAAGCCCTCGGTCAGGGACTCGACCGTGGCGGTGCCGGCCTCGCTGACGGTGTGGCAGCGGATGAAGAACTCGTCGGTGAACCGGTCGGAGAAGTGCTTGACGTCGAAGATGTCGCAGCCCTGCTGCGTCAGGTTGGAGGTGACGGCGCTGACGAGCCCGTGGGCCTCGGGGCAGTGGACGGTCAGGACGTGTTCGACGGTCCCCGGGACGGGCATGGGCGGGCTCCTCGGCTCTGGCGTGGGGTGCACCGCGCGGTCCGGCGTCGGCGACGGCGGGCGCGGCCCTACGATCCTAGCCTCGGCCGGCGTGGGGCCGGGACGCCCTGCCGCGCCGGACGGCAGCGGGAGCGTGGCGGCGGCGTGGACCGATGGCCGCGGGAACGGGCGGTAGGAGTCCGCCCGGCGCGGGGAGAGATGCGCCTCCCATGGAGGACCCGCGGCCATCGGCAGGCGTGAAACGCCTCAACGGAGGAGAGCCGTGGGCTGAGCGGCTTTCAGAACACGGGTGCCGCAGACGGTGCACCCCCCAGTGCGTCCGAATCGGTCCTACCCGTGCAATTTCCCCCATTGCTGTGGTTCTCACCACGATCGCAACTTTATCCGACGCGGTGCCGCGTCCGCACCCGCTTTTCCCAGGAAATTCACGGGACGGCCCGACGGAGCCCGGAAACCGCGGTTCGGCGGGTCCTGCCCCGGGGGGCGCCGGGCGCGAATCCGCCGGAAAACCGGGGCGGACCAGCCCTTTCGCACGGACGGCCGTGCGGTCCCGGCACGGCGGTCCCGGTGGCCTGTCCCCTGAAGTGATGACAGCAGGGTGCGCGATGGCGGCGCCCGGATCAGGCGACGCTCGTGTTGAACAGGAGCCCGAGGGCGTAGGTGGCGAGGGCGGCGCCGTAGCCGATGGCCAGCTGGCGCAGCCCGCGCCTCCACGGGGAGGCTCCGGAGAGCAGCCCGACCAGGCCTCCGGTCACGAGCAGGGCGATCCCGACGAGGACGAGGCCCGCGACCATCGCGGGAATCCCGGTGAGGCCCACGAGATACGGCAGGATCGGGATGACCGCGCCGGAGGCGAAGAAGCAGAAGCTCGACGCCGCGGCCCCCAGGTCCGTGCCGAGCGCCACGTGGGAGCGCTGCTCCGACTGGTCCTCAGCGGGGTCCTGGAAGGACCGGGAGGGATCGCAGTCGCAGTCGAAGAACCCCAGCCGTTCCGCGGCGCGGTGCTCCGCGGCCTCCTCGCTCATGCCGCGGGCCCGGTAGACGAGCACGAGCTCGTTGGCGTCCAGGTCCAGGTTCGGCGCCACGTGCAGCGTCACCTGGGTCGGCTGGGAGGCGTCCAGCAGCTCGCGCTGCGACCGCACGGACACGAACTCCCCGGCGCCCATGGACAGCGCGCCCGCCAGGAGGCCGGCGACCCCGGCGAACAGCACCATCCCGGGGGACGTGCCGGTGGCGCCCACGCCCATGACCAGTGCGAGGTTCGAGACGAGCCCGTCGTTGGCCCCGAAGACCGCCGCCCGGAAGTTGCCCGAGAGCCGGTGCCGGCCCTCGGTGGCGAGGGCGCGGATGATCTCCTCGTGCACCGCCTCGTCGGCGGCCATGGCGTCGGACGCGTCCTGCTCCCGCTCGTAGGGGGAGCGGCTCTCGGCGCGCTGGAGCAGGGCCAGGACGAAGACGGAGCCGAAGTGCGTCGCGAGGAAGATCAGTAGCCGGGAGTAGAGGGACGGGCGGGCCTCGGCCTCGGCATGGGGGCCGAGCAGGCCGACCCAGTGCTCCGCGTGGCGCTGCTCGGCCTCGGCGACCTGGTGCAGGATCTCCTGCTCCCGGCCGGTGCTGCGAGCGGCGAGGAGACGGTAGATCCGGGCCTCGGCTCGCTCGTCCGCGAGGTACTTGCGCCAGCGGCGGATCTGCCCGCGCTGGGGCGGACCCGGGTGGTCCGGTCCGTCCCGGGGAGCAGGGGGGTCGGCGGAGGGTGCGGGTGTCATGGGGGCTGTCTCGGGCCTTCCTCGGATCCGGGGCGGCAGGGGCGCGCAGGGTCCGACCGGGGGTGCGGTGGGTGTGGAAGGTCTCGTTCGCCCGTGGTCACGGGTGGGCTGCCGGGACTCCTCGTCGAGACCGGGATGGCGACAGACCGACGGGTGCGCGTCACCCGGGAACTACTCCCCTTCGCTTCCCGACGAGTGTAGACCCGGGGCGGCGGGGCCGGGTTCCGGTGCGCCGGATCCCCGCGGGACGTTCCGGCGGAGGGGAGCGCCTCCTGCGCGCCCGGCAGGACGGTGTCAGGAGTCGACGGTGTCCGGGGCCGTGGGCGTGCGCCACTGCCGGCGGTCGGGGGCGATGACGGAGCCCTCGTCCCGGGTCTCCGTGGGGAAGGACCCCACTCCCCAGTGGAAGCGGTACGGGTCGGAGCAGCCCCAGCCGAAGCGCAGTCCGTCGACGAGCTTCTGCGCCGCCTCCGGGAAGCCCAGCGGCTCCGTGGTCCAGGGCTGGTCCCAGCCCGTGGGCTCGTTCCACTCGTCCTCGTGGAAGAAGGTGGCGTCCACGGGCCAGGCGGCGTGCGTCAGCTGCCCGCCCGAGATCACGGCGCACTCCACGCCGTGCGGACCCACCCCGGCCCAGGCGACGGGGGCCTCCGAGCGGTCGTCGTCGCGCTCGTACTCGACGACGAGGAAGTCGTTCCAGGGCAGCCGGGCGAGCACGGTGGCGATGAGCCGGCGCAGGTCCTCCCACACGCCCTCGTCGACGACCGGGGTGGCCGCGTGCGGGACGACCACGCCGATGCCGGCGCGCCCCAGCATCTCCTGCGCCTCGGGAGTGGCCAGGTCGGACCAGGTCCTCGTGTCGGCGAAGCCGTCCCCGAGGTGCTCCCCGGCGGGCTGGTGGGCGGAGGCGAAGCGCATGGCCTCCTCCCAGGAGCCGAAGAACCGGCGGACGCCGTCGAAGTAGGGCCGGCGGGTGCTGCCCGCCTCCTGCTCGACGACCCACCGGCCGTAGCGGGCCGTGGTCGGGTGGTGGCCGGTGCTGCGGCACTCGGAGAGGAACGCCGTCACCGCGGTGGCGTACTCCGCCTCCGTGAAGACGTGCTCGAGGGGTGGTTCGTCGCCGGCCCGGAGGCCGATCCGCTCGAGCGCCGCGTCCCACCGTCCCCCGCCGAGGCGCTCGGAGACGCTGCGCTCGGGCACGGGCCAGTAGTGGGCGAGGGTGCACAGGAAGTTGGATTCCGTGCACAGTCCCAGCCGCGCCAGCTCGTAGCCGTGCGGGCTGAGCGGACGCCGGCCGGGGTCCTCGGCGCAGCTCTGCTGGGCCGCCCCGATCAGTCCCAGGGTGCGCCGGGTGATGGTGCCGTCGGCGTCGGACACCGCGAGCAGCCCGGTGACGTCGCGCACCACGGCGGTGCTGAGGTTCAGCGCCGCGTAGTCGGGGGCCGGGGCGAGGCGGAGGTGCTGGGCCATGACGAGCCACACGCCGGCGGCCACCGCGCCGTCGGTGATCTCGGGGGTGGACGCCTCCTGCGGGAAGTGCTGGCCCAGGTGCGTGATCGCGGCGTCCAGCAGGGCGGTCGACTCCTCCGGGAACAGCAGCTGGAACCGCATCCGCACCTGGCCGCGCGTCATGCCGCGGTCGGCCATGGCGTGGATCAGGGAGCCGTAGCGCTGCACGAAGGCTGCGAGGCCCGCCACTGCTTGGGGCACGGAGGGTCCTCCGGTCGGATGGTCGGTTCGGCTCGGTCCGGGAGGACGAGCCGGGGGGCTGCGCCGCCGCACGGGACCGCGCACTGTCGATGCTAGTCCCCGCCCGCACGTCCCCGTGCGGGCGGGGCGAATATGACCGGCTGATGACGTATCCGCGGACCATCTGCGGACGAAACCGCAGGTCAGGGCAGGAGGAGGCCCCGGATGTCCTCGGCCGTCAGGGCGCTGGAGAACATCCGGTCGTCGTCCAGCACGGCGGTGAACAGCTTGGCCTTGCGGTCCTTGAGCTCCATGACCTTCTCCTCGATCGTGTCCCGCGCCACGAGCCGGTACACCATCACCTTCTTCTGCTGGCCGATGCGGTGGGTGCGGTCCACGGCCTGCTCCTCCGTGGCGGGGTTCCACCACGGGTCCAGGAGGAAGCAGTAGTCGGCCTGGGTGAGGTTCAGTCCGAAGCCGCCCGCCTTGAGGCTCACCAGGAACACGGGGACCTCGCCCGAGGTGAACCGCTCGAGCACCCGTGCCCGGTCCTGGGTGGAGCCGTCGAGGTAGGCGTAGGGGATCCGCAGCTCGTCGAGGCGGGCGGCGGCCTTCTTCAGGAAGCTCGTGAACTGGCTGAACACGAGGGGCCGGTGGCCCTCCGCCACGATCTCGGGCAGGTGCTCGAAGAGCAGGTCGAGCTTGCTCGAGGGGACGTCCGCCTCCGGGTCCACGAGGGACGCGTCGAGGCTGAGCAGGCGCAGGGTGGTCAGCGACTGGAAGATCGTGAACCGGTTGCGGTCGAGGTCGCGCAGCAGCCCCAGGACCTTCTGCCGCTCGCGCTGCAGGCGCGTGTCGTAGATCCTGCGGTGCGCGGGCGAGAGCTCCACCTCGATGGTCTGCTCGAGCTTGGGCGGCAGCTCGAGGTCCACGGACTCCTTGGTCCGGCGGAGCATGAGCGGTTTCACGCGGCGGCGCAGCCGGGCGAGCGCCGCGGCGTCCTCCGCGCGCTCGATGGGGCGCTGGTAGGTCTCCGTGAACTTCCGCCGGGAGGGGAAGAGGCCCGGCGCGGTCAGGGACAGCAGCGCCCACAGCTCCACGAGACTGTTCTCGAGCGGGGTGCCCGTGATCGCGAGCTTGAACGGGGAGTCGAGGTCCTTGACGGCCCGGTGCGCCTTGGTCCGGGGGTTCTTCACGAACTGTGCCTCGTCGAGGAGCACGCCCGCCCAGGACAGATCCCGGTAGGCGGGCTCGTCCAGGCGCAGCAGGGTGTAGGAGGTCACCACCACGCGGGCGCCCGCGGCGGAGTCCGCGAGCCGGGTGCCGGCCTTGGCCTGCGTGTCGGTCACGCCCACGACCGGCAGGGACGGGGCGAAGCGGCGGATCTCGGCCGTCCAGTTGGGCACCACGGAGGTCGGCGCGACCACCAGGAACGGCGGGAGGTCCGGGTCGTGCTCGACGGCGCGGCAGATCAGGGCGATGGCCTGCACGGTCTTGCCCAGGCCCATGTCGTCGGCGAGGATCCCGCCGAGGCCGTGGTCCCACAGCACGCTCAGCCACGAGTAGCCGTCGCGCTGGTACGGGCGCAGCTCGGCGTGCAGGGTCGCGGGCACGGGGGGCGCCTCGACGTCCTCGAGCTCGAGCAGGGAGCGCACGCCCTCCCGCCAGGCGTCCGCCTGGTCCGTGTCCGTCGCCACGTCCTCGAAGTCCTGCCACAGCCCCGCCTGGTGCCGGTGGATGCGCAGCGGTCCCTCCGGGGACTCCTGCAGCGAGCGCGCCTCGGCGATGAGCTCGCGCAGGCGGTCGAACTCGGGGCGCTCGAGCGAGAACCAGGACCCGTCCGGGGCGAGCATCACGTCCTGGCCGAGGTCGAGGGCGCGGAAGACCTCGGCGAAGGGGATGTAGAACTCGCCCACCTTGACCGTGACCCCGAGGTCGAACCAGTCCCGGCGCTCCGTGGCGGCGGTGCTGACGGTGACGGTGGGCGGATCCGCGATCTGCTGGTACGCCCGGCGGCCGCCGGTGTGCTCGATCCGCAGGTCGGGGATCTTCTCCAGGGCGGGCAGCCACTCGCGCACGAGCACCAGGGCGTCCTGCGCCACGTAGCTCGACCGGCGCAGGTCCACGCCCGGGGCCCGGTGGCGCACCGCGGCGGTGACGGCCGTCTCCCAGGACGCCTCGCGGTGCACGGGCTCGTCGGCCAGGGGGTCCTCGGGCCGGAAGGGCAGCCGGACCCGGTCCCGGCCCTTCTGGTACTCCCACTCCCACCGGACGCGGATGGTCAGCTCCTGGTGCTCCAGCGTGAGCACCAGCTCGGGGTCCGCGACCTGCGGCAGCTCGATCGAGCCGTCCCCGGTGTCCACGTCCATGCTGCGGTGCAGCCGCGGGAAGAAGCGGTCGAAGAACTCCTCGACCTCGTCCTCGGGGATCCGCAGCCCGCCCGCCGTGTCGAGGAAGCGCCGCTGCTCCCGGGTGAGCCGGGTGGCCAGGGGCACCAGGCGCAGCGGGAACGCGTTGAGGTCTTCGGTGTCCGCGACGTCCTGCGGTTCGCCGTCCGGGGAGAACAGGCCGTGCCCGGGGTCGCCGATGATCCGGGCGGTGCCGAGCGCGATCCGCCGGCCGCCGCTGTCCACCGTGGGCCGCAGCTCGAGGTCCTTCCCGGGCCCGCGCAGCACGTCCACGTGGAAGCGTCCCGGCTCCTCGACCGTCACGGGCAGGCCGTGCTCCCGCCCCACCAGGGAGATCCCGGCGCCCTCCGCGCGGGCGAGGATGCCCCACAGCAGGGGGGAGGCGTAGGAGTCGAGGCGGATCCAGTGCCGGTCGTGCACCGCGTAGGGGGAGCGGGTGGCGCTGAGCGCCCGGAGCTCGTCGAACCAGTCGGCCTGGGCGGGGCTCAGCGACCACCGGCCCGCCTCCGCGGTGACGGTCTCCCAGTCGAGGCCGCCCTTGATCCACCCGCCCCGGCGGCCCCGGCGCACCGGCCGGACGTACAGGTGCCACGGGGAGCCCGTGCGGCCGGTGCCGTGCACGTACCGGTACGGCTCGCGGCGCAGGTCGAACTCCACCGCCACTCCCTCGCCCTCCTCGGGAGGCGGCTCCGCCGGGCCCGTCCCGCCCAGGATCTCGGTCAGGGCGTCCTTCCAGTCGGGTGCCGCGCCCGGTCGCGGGGAGGGTGCGGACCCCCGGGGGAGGCCGGGGGCCGGGGATGACGGCGCCGCGGACCCGCCCTGCCGGTGGGCCCGGACCGCGGTCTCGAAGTTGTGGCGCAGCACGGTGGCCACGGCGTGCTTGCAGAACCCGCCGGCGGGGCAGCTGCACCACGCGGCCCCCGGGGCGCCGCCGGCCCCGACGTGCACGGAGACGGAGTACACGGACCCGGAGCCCTCGACCTCGGCGGAGAGGCTGCCGGCCCCCTCGGCCCCCGGGGACCACCGCACCGCGCGGACGCGCCCGGAGCGGAAGTACTCCTGGCCGCGCCGGAAGACCGCGGGCCCGGAGGCGGCGACGAGCCGCCGTGAGTCCACCAGGGGACCGGGAGGGGAGTGCATCGTCCCACCGTATCGGGCCGCGGCCCCGGCCGCCGCGCGTGCGGCGCCGCCCCGCGGCCTATCTATAATCGAGGCGACCCCTCGAACGACGACAGCGGCCCCACGTGCGGCCGCGGACGGAGGACTCGTGCCCGACACTGCTGGGCTCCGCCTCGGAGACCATGCCATTGCCGACAGTGCCGAGGAGCTCGCCTACCTCCGCTGGAACGACGCCGTCTGCGCGGCGTTCTTCGGCCCGGACCGGGCGGGGGAGCTGACCTACCTCGACCTCGACGACAAGACGCTCGCCGCGATCGGCGAGGAGCAGGGCCTCGACGGTCCCTCGACGCTGCGGGCGCTCGCCGACTCCGTGACCCCGCTGCTCGTGACGGAGGACGGCCGGCGCTCGGTGTTCGACGTGTTCAACCGGCTCAACGGCCAGTGGTACCGCGCGACCCGCCGCAGCCTGGACTCCATCGCCGAGATCCCGCCGCCGCCCGTCGTCGCCCTCCTGGCGCTGTTCGCGCTCGCCGGGCGGCACATGTCCACGCTCGCCGCGCGGACGGGCAACAAGTCCGTCTCCGCGTTCTTCCTCCCGCTGACCGTGCTCCTGCAGGCCGGGCCCGAGAACGCCAAGGCCCTCGAGTCGTCCTTCAAGAAGGACACCGAGGCGTACTGGGACGCGCTGCGGTACTGGCTCGAGCTGCGCAACGGCGAGATCGGCCTGCCCACGGCGTACGCCGTGAACCAGCGGCCCGTCGGCCTGGCGCTGTCCCAGACGATGTTCGGCGAGGCGGAGCGGCGCCAGCTGCACCGCATGTTCGAGGACCTGGGCATGACCACCGCCCAGGGGCTGTCCGCGGCCGAGCTCGGGGTCTACCTCGACTTCTGGCTCGACATGGCCGAGACCAAGGCCTCCAAGGCCATGAAGCAGGTCTGGGCGAACCCCCTGACCCGCGAACCCGGTCTCGAGATCGCCCTGGCGGAGCTCGCGGTCTGGGAGCAGTCCCGCGAGCAGGCCCGGGCCGAGGTCCGCGCGAACGGGCGGGGCCCGGGCCGCAGCGCCGTCAAGTCCTGCTCGCTGTCCCTCACGGACAGCACCGACTACGTGGGCAACCCCGTGTTCGAGCTCGGCTTCGTGCTGCCCAAGCGCTTCCTCTCCGGCCGGGAGGTGGAGCTCGAGACCACGGCGGGGCCCCGGACCGTGTTCCTGTCCTTCATCGGGGACGCCTTCCTGGGCGTGTCCGCGTACGTCGCGCGGATGGATCCGGGGACGCTGCTGGGCGGGACCCTGCAGCTCAGCGCCGGGGACGTGCGCTTCGAGCGCAATCCGCGACCCGTCGTCATCTTCGCCAAGGACGGCTTCTCGGACACCTTCATCTCCGTGGACCACATCCCCGCGGCCTGGCCGTGCCGGCTCATGGTCCGGGACGAGCCCGAGTGGATCGCCCAGATCAAGCGCATCCTCGACGACTCCGCCTCCCCGGACTACCGCTTCGTCGAGGCCGGCACGCACGGCCTCGCCGAGGGCTGGGTGATGTTCGACGACGTGCAGGTGCTGCGCGCCGGCAACCCAGAGCTGACCGCCAACGACAACTTCTCCGGCCTGGTGCCCCGCCTGGTCCCCGCCGTCACGCTCTCCGGGGGTCTGCGGATCCCGGGGGACGTGGTGCGCTGGTCCGCGCTGCGTCCCCCGCAGGTGACCATCACCTCGGACACGGACGCGCCCCTGAGCGTGGAGTGCGAGTGGCGCAACCCGCACTCGTTCAAGCTGGAGAAGGCGAAGCTCGTGGAGGGGCGCGTGCCGCCGTTCCAGATCTCGCTGCACGGCACGCCCATGGCGCGGGCGGACAGGACCCTCAAGCCCAACGACTACACCCTGGTCCTCAAGGCGGGCCGCACGGTCCGGCAGCGCCGCGAGTTCAAGCTCCGGGACTCGTCCTTCCACCTGACCCAGCGCTCCCTCGGCTACGAGGGCGAGATGGTGCACGTCGAGCAGGAGCCCCTGTGGCCCGTCACGGCCGGGACCGTGCCCGAGCTGCCCGACCGGTACGTGCAGGGCGCCTTCGACAACCTGCCCGCGCGGGAGGCGGCCGGGGCGCACGAGGTCCCCGGGACCCCCGGCTGGCACTCCTCCGAGGGACAGCTGCTGCTCGAGCGCACCAACGCGCTGCCCGAGCCGGAGGGGCGCTCCTGCCTGGCCACCGGCCGGCACCGCATCGTGCTCCCCGCCATGGAGCCCAAGGCGAAGGCCCCGTGGATCTTCGGGCAGTGCGCCCAGTGCGGGCTGCAGAAGCGCTATCCCGGCCGGCTCACGAAGCCCTCCGCGCTCACCTCCACCGGGTCCGTGGAGGCGCTGCGCTTCATCGGCCCCGACGAGGGGGACTACCCCACCTCCTGGGCGCCGTTCCGGGACGCCCTGACCTTCCTCGGCGGCGGCAAGCGCTCGAGCCTGTCGATCGTGGCCCGCCAGCTGCAGGACTCCGAGCGGTTCGAGGAGTGGTTCGTGGGCCATCTGCAGGCCCTCGGCTTCCTGGAGGTGGTCCGCGACGAGCACTGGACCGTGCGGCGCTGGCAGGTCTGCGGGCCCTCCCTCACCCAGCTCGTGGACGGCTCCGTGCTGCTCACGGGCGGCTGGACGCCGGAGAAGGAGGCCGTGGTGGGCGAGGCGGCCGCGGCGCAGGAGGCGTCCGTGGTGGTGCTCTCCCCGGAGGACCACGGGACGACCCTGCTGCAGGACGTGGACCTCGGGACGCTGCAGAAGGCGCTGCCGGTGGGGCTGTGCGACGTGGTCTTCGACGCCGGGCCCGCGATGCTGGAGACCCTGCCCCCGCTGTCCGAGGTCGAGGAGCAGCTGCGGCGCGCCGAGATGCAGTACAACGGGGTGGCGGAGCGGTTCGTCCCCGAGGACGCCACGTGGGAGTCCACCGAGGACCGCAACCGCCCGGGGCTGTACCGGATCAACCACCACCACCGGACCCGGTACGCCTTCCGCACCCCGGCGGACGTGGAGTCCGGTCACGCCCGGTTCGTGGCCTCGGGCATCGGCAAGCACTTCGCGGCCCGTCAGGCCGGGGTGCCGATCGTGTCCTACGACCCCGAGCTCGAGCTGCTCTCCGTGCCCATCGGGGCGGAGCTGGCGGGGCTCTACGCCCGCGCCGCCGTCCTGTGCTCCGGGCTGCTGCCGGCCAAGGTGGACGAGGACTTCTCGCTCAACTACGGGGACGTCTCGCCCGAGTTCGCCCAGGCCCTGGTGGACAAGCTCATGAGCTGAGCGCGCCCCGTCCAGCTCCGCGGGGCGGACGCTCAGGCGCCGGCGTCCGCGGCGATCAGCTCCGCGGCCCGCTCGCCGATCATGTAGACGGTGATGTTGGGGTTGACGGTGGTCAGCTCCGGCATCACGGAGGCGTCGGCCACGCGCAGCCCCCGGACGCCCTTGACCCGCAGCTGCGGGTCGAGGGGGGACATCCCGTCGTCGGCCGGGCCCATCCGGCAGGAGCCGGCCGGGTGGTAGACGGTGTTGTGCGTGCGGCGCACGTAGTCGGCGATCTCGTCGTCCGTCTGCACGTCCTTGCCGGGGAACAGCTCCTCCCCGGCCCACTCGTGCAGCGGCGACTCGGCCACGATCTCGCGGGCCCTGCGGATCCCGGCGGTCATGATCCGCATGTCGTAGCCCTCCGGGTCGGTGAAGTAGCGGGGGTCGACCCTGGGCTTGTCGCGGAAGTCCCGCGAGCGCAGCCGCACCGTGCCCCGGGAGCGCGCGTGGGTGACGTTGGGGGTTAGGCAGAAGGCGTTGTCCGAGCTCGGGTAGCCCTGCCGGTAGGTGTGCAGGTCGAAGTTGACCGAGCCGTAGTGCATCATCAGGTCCGGCCGGTCGGTGTCCGGGTCCACCTGGGTGAAGATCCCGGCCTCCCACCACTGGGTGGACTCGGTGACCATGGGCTGCTTCGCCTCCCACTGGAGCACGCCCTCGGGGTGGTCCTGCAGGTGCGCCCCGACCCCCGGTGCGTCCACGAGCACGTCCACGCCGACCTCCCGCAGGTGCTCCGCCGGGCCCACGCCCGAGAGCATCAGCAGCTTGGGGGTGTCGATGGCCCCGGCGGAGACGACCACCTCGCGGCGGGCGCGCACGGTGCGGGCCGTGCCGAAGGCGTTGTCCACGACCTCGACCCCCACGGCCCGGCCGTCCTCGATGACCACGCGCTTGGCCTGCGTGGAGTGCAGGATCGTGAGGTTCTGCCGGTCGGCGACCGGGTGCAGGTAGGACACGGACGACGAGGCGCGGGTGCCGTCGGCGCGGCGGTTGACCTGGAAGAAGTTCGCGCCGTTGACCACGGTCTTGCCGGTGTTGAACGGGGTGCGCGGGATCCCCGCCTGCTCGCAGGCCTCGAGCAGCGCGACGCCGCAGGGGTCGTTGTCGGGGACCTGCATCAGGTGCACGGGCCCGTCGTGGCCGTGGTGGGCGCCCTCGTCGTCGTTGGTCTCGAGCTTCCGGTAGAGCCGGAAGGCGGTCTCGGCGTTCCAGCCCTCGGCACCGAACTTCTCCTCCCACTCGTCGATGTCCTCGGCGGGGGCCCAGAAGGCGATGCACGAGTTGTGCGAGGAGCACCCGCCCAGCACCTTGGCGCGGGCCATGCGCATGAACGAGTTGCCGTTCTCCTGCTCCTCGAGCGGGTAGTCCCAGTCGTAGCCCGACTCCAGCAGCTCCATCCAGCGGCTGAGGGTCAGCACCTCGTCGATGTCCCGGTCGTGCGGGCCGGCCTCGATCAGCCCGACCGTCACGGACGGGTCCTCGGACAGGCGGGCGGCGACGACGGCGCCGGCGGAGCCTCCGCCGACCACCAGGTAGTCGAACTCCTGCGGGGCGTCGGGGGCGGGGGTCGTGCTGGGGACGGTCATCGTCTGTGCTCCTTGCAGAAGTCGTGGCAGAGATCGTGGCGGAAGTTCCTGGGACGGGGGTCCATGGGCCCGCGCCGTCATCGTCCCCGAGGATCCGGGGACGACGACGGCGCCGTGCGGGAGCGGCTCAGCGCCGGGCGAACCAGCCGGTCACGGCCGGGGCGGTGTTCTGGTAGACGTGCTTGAGCTCCTGGTACTCGCCCAGGCCGGTGGGGCCGAGCTCGCGGCCGACGCCCGACTGCTTCATCCCGCCCCACTCGGCCTGCGGCAGGTAGGGGTGGTAGTCGTTGATCCAGATCGTGCCGTGGCGCAGCCGCGCGGCCACGCGCTGGGCCCGCCCGGCGTCCTGGGTCCACACCGCACCGGCGAGGCCGTAGATCGTGTCGTTGCCGATCTCGACGGCCTCGTCCTCGGTGCGGAACGTCTCGACCGTGACGGTGGGGCCGAAGGCCTCGTCGTGCACGCAGTCCATCTCCCGGGTGCACCGGTCGATGACGGTGGGCGGGTAGAAGAAGCCCTGCTCGAGGTCCAGCGTCCCGTCGGCGGAGCGGCCGGTCGAGTATGCGCCGCCGGTGCGGATCCGGGCGCCCTGCTCGCGGGCGCGCTGCACGTAGGCGTGGACCTTCTCGCGCTGGGCGGCCGAGATGATCGCGCCGGTCTCGGCCCGGTCGTCGAAGGGCCCGCCGAGGCGGATCTGCTCGGCGCGCCGGACGAGCTCGTCGACGAAACGCTCGGCGATCGGCTCCTCGACCACCAGGCGGGCCCCGGCCGAGCAGACCTGCCCCGAGTGCACGAACGCGCCGTTGAGGGCGTTGTCCACGGCGGCGTCGAAGTCGGCGTCGGCGAAGACCACGTTGGGGTTCTTCCCGCCCAGCTCCAGGGCGATCTTCTTGACGGTCGGCGCGGCGGCGGCCGCGATCCGCCGGCCGGTCAGCACGCCGCCGGTGAAGGAGACCAGGTCCACGTCCGGGGAGGAGGACAGCGGCGCGCCGGCCTCGGCGCCGGCCCCGAGCACGAGGTTGGCCACGCCGTCGGGCAGGCCGACCTCCTGGAGCACCTGCATCATCAGGATCGCCGTGTG
The DNA here is from genome assembly GCF_044462225.1 of Kocuria kalidii. Taxonomy (NCBI): domain Bacteria; kingdom Bacillati; phylum Actinomycetota; class Actinomycetes; order Micrococcales; family Micrococcaceae; genus Kocuria; species Kocuria kalidii. Next base: position 44,125 of record NZ_JBISWJ010000016.1, read on the forward strand.
CGGGGTGAGCTCGGCGGGCTTGAGCACGAAGGTGCAGCCGGCGGCCAGCGCCGGGGCGATCTTCCAGGCGGCCTGCAGCAGCGGGTAGTTCCAGGGCGTGATCATCCCGCACACGCCCACCGGCTCGGTGACGACCGTGGAGACCACGGCGGGGTCCCCGGCGTCGACGACGCGGCCGGCCTGCTCGGCGGCGTTCTTGCCGAACCACGTGAAGCACGCGGCGATGTCGTCCATGTCGATCTCGGACTCGACCAGGCGCTTGCCGGTGTCCAGGGACTCGGCGCGGGCGAACTCGTCCTTGCGCTCGCGCAGCCTGGCGGCGACCCGCAGCAGCAGGTCACCGCGCTCGGGGGCGGGCACCGACGACCAGCGGCCGTCGTCGAAGGCGCGACGGGCCGCGGCGATCGCGCGCCCGGTGTCCTCGGCCGTGGCCTCGGCGACCACGCCGACCTCGGTGCCGTCGGCCGGGCAGACGATGGTGCGGGTGCCGCCTCCTGCGGCCGCCTCCCAGCGTCCGTCGATGAACAGGGTCTCGCTCACGGGTGTTCCTCCTTCACCGCGGGGATCTGCCCCGTCGGCACGTCGTGGATGTCGGTGGACCAGTCGGGGCGGCCCTCGGCGCCGTCCTGGATCTTGGACGGGCCGGTGTGGATGCTCAGGAAGGCCAGGTGCGCCTCCCAGCTGTCGAGGACGTCGTTGATGACCTGTTCGCGGTCCCAGTCCATGACGTCGGTGCCCTGCGAACCGGTCTCGCTGAAGACCTCGAGGCGGTAGTACAGGTCGGAGTCCGGGTTGGTGCGGAACCCGCCGAAGGCCGGCACGGGGGTGGCCACCGGATAGATCTGGTAGCAGAAGCCCCGGTCCTCGCCCAGGCGCACGGTCAGCGTGTGCTCGGACAGGCCCTGGTAGCCGACCACGGAGCTGCTGAGCTCGGCGTCGCGGCCATGGGCCCGGAACTCCTCGACGACCTCCGCCAGTGCCGGGGCCAGCACCTGCTCCTCGTAGCGGAGCACGGCCCGCGGGCCCGGGAACGAGCCGGTCCGGGAGAGCCGCCGGCGCCAGTGGCTGTCCGGTCCGGGGATGCGGGAGGCGGCCGCGGAGCGGCGGGTGGAGCTGCGTCCCTCGCGCTGGGAGCGCTCGGTGCGCAGAGCCTTCCAGAAGCCGATCATCACGAGGTACATCACGATCGAGAACGGCAGGCCGATGATGAGCGTGGCGGCCTGCAGGGTGGCCACGCCGCCGACGAGCAGCATCGCCAGGGTCAGCAGGCCGGTGGCGGCGGCCCAGAAGATGCGGAGCCACTTGGGCCCGTCCTGGGTCGGGTCCTGGATGGTCGCGGTGAACGTGGACATCACGAGCGCGCCCGAATCGGCGCTGGTGACGTAGAACAGCAGCCCGGCCAGCGAGGCGAGCGCGATCAGCAGCGGGGCGCCCGGGTACTGCTCGAGCAGGGAGTAGAAGGCCCGTTCGGGGGTGTTCATGGCGACCTGGCCGAAGGCGTCGTCGCCGCCGGTGACGATCGCCAGGGCGCTGTTGCCGAAGATCGAGACCAGGATGAGGATGAACACGAACGGCACGGTCAGGGTCGCGAGCACGAACTCGCGCAGCGTGCGGCCGCGGGAGATGCGTGCCAGGAAGAGCCCGACGAACGGCGCCCAGGCGATCCACCAGGCCCAGAAGAACAGCGTCCACCCGGCCATCCACTCCGCCGCGCCGGTGTAGGCGAAGGTGTCCAGGGTGATCCCGGGCAGCGCGGAGACGTAGTCGCCGAGGTTCTGCACCATGGCGTCGAGCAGGAACGAGGTCCGGCCGGCCACGAGCACCCAGACGATCAGCGCCACGGCCATCAGCACGTTGAGCTCCGAGAGCCGGCGGATGCCCTTGTCCACGCCCGAGACGCACGAGGCGGTGGCCATCACGACGGCGACCACGATGAGCCCGATCTGCGCGGCGACGCCCTCCTCGATCCCGAACAGCAGGAACAGGCCGTAGTTGAGCTGCACCACGCCGATGCCCAGCGAGGTAGCCACGCCGAAGATCGTGCCCAGCAGCGCGGCGATGTCCACGGCGTCCCCGGCCCGGCCGTGCACCCGCCTGCCGATCAGCGGGTAGAGGGCCGAGCGGATGCTGAGCGGCATGTTCCAGCGGTAGGCGAAGTAGCCGAAGGCCATGCCCATCAGGGCGTACATCGCCCAGCCGCTCACGCCGTAGTGGAACAGCGTCCAGACCACGGCCATGCGGGTGGCCTCGGCCGACTCACCGTCCCCGGCGGGCGGGCCGTAGTACTGGGTGACCGGCTCGGCGACGGAGAAGAACAGCAGATCGATGCCGATGCCCGCCGCGAAGAGCATCGCGGTCCAGGTGAAGAGGTTGTACTGGGGCTTGGAGTGGTCCGGGCCCATCTTGATCGTGCCCTCGCGGGAGAACGCGACCACGAGCACGAAGACCGTCACCACGGTGGCGGTCAGCACGTAGAACCAGCCCATGTTGGTGGCGATCCAGCCCACCACGGCGCTGATCACCGCGGAGGCCTGGTCCGGGGCGAGGATCGCCCACAGCGAGAACAGGATGATGCTGACGCCCGAGCCGGCGAAGACGACCCAGTTCACGGTCGGTCGGGCGCGGGGCGCGCCGGCGGTGGCGTCGGTCGTCGACGTGCTGTCGTGCACGGCATTGGTCATGGGACGGATCCTCCTGGAGAGAGTGGTCCAGAGCGTGGTGCGCCCGGTGGCCGGTCCTGCGCGGACCTGGCGGGGCGGGACGTCGTCGTCCTGTGGGCGGCCGCTGCAGTGCTGGGCATCACACCGACCCTGCGTCACATCGTGACACCATCCTTCCGGTTGGTAAAGTCCCACGTATGAACACCTCCTCCCGCGAGCGGATCCTCGGCGGCGCGCTCGAACTCATCCGGAGCGGTGGCACGGTGTCCCTCGCCTCGGCCGCACGCCAGGTGGGCCTGACCAAGCCGGGCGTGATGTACCACTTCCCCACCAAGGAGGCGCTGATGCTCGCCCTGGTGGACCGGGTGATGGACGGCTGGGACGCGCAGATGTCCCGCCGCCTCTGCGCCCCGCCGGAGCAGGTGCCTGCCGAGGACCGGCTGCGCGCCTACCTGGACTGGTGCCTCTCGGGCGAGGTCGACGAGACGGACCTGGTGATGCTCACCGACCAGCGGCTGCGCGCCACGCTCAAGGAACGCTGGGTCGCGCGGGTGGCGCCGTGGGTGGATCTGCCCGAGGACCTCCCCGCCGAGCGCCGGAGCCGGCTGTTGGCCGTGCGGCTGCTCGCCGACGGCGTGTGGTTCGCCGACGCCGCGGGCGTCTTCGCCCCCGACCCCGACGAGCGGGTGCGGGTCCGGGCGGTGGCCGATGCGCTGCTGGGGGACTGAGTCGCGCCGGGAACACCGGGTCGAGACCCCATGGCTGCCGCTGGGCGCCGCGGCGGGCCGGCCGGGCCAGGAGGGCGGCCGGCGCGGGCGGTGCCCGGCGGAGGGCACGGCACCGCCCGCGTGCCGTGGTGCCGGAACTCGTGTAGGCTGGACCGAAGTTGTTGAGGTTCGTTTTTGTCTTTCAAGCAGTTCGGCCCACTCGGGTGCAGCAGTTTTTCTGAGAAGACGTTTTCCATGCATCACAACTGTTGTGTTTCTCGAACGTCGGGAAACGTTCATCTCATGAAGGATTCAGGTCGACTATGACTACCGGTATCGTCAAGTGGTTCAACGCTGACAAGGGCTTCGGCTTCATCACCCCCGAGGACGGCTCCAAGGACGTCTTCGCTCACTTCTCCGCGATCAACTCGAACGGCTTCCGCTCGCTGAACGAGAACGACCGCGTCGAGTTCGAGACCCAGGACGGCCCCAAGGGCCCCCAGGCCGCGAACATCAACGTCATCTCCTAGGGATCCCTGCGGGCCGCGGCCCGTCGATCCTCCAGAACCGCCGCCGGGCCCCGCCCGGCGGCG
>NZ_JBISWJ010000017.1:0-31954 GCF_044462225.1 Kocuria kalidii
AGCCCGGTGGGCTGCGGCCTCTGTCGTCCCGTCTCCGCCGGCTACGCCGACAGCGGGAGGGACGAGGGGTGGAGCTTGAAGAACGGGTGCCGCCCGGTCGCCGCGAGGGCTCCGGGAACGAGGAGCTGGCGGTACTTGGCGCACCATTGCGCGTTTCCCTCCGTGTGCTCCGCCGCGGCGGCGAGGTCGTCGGCCTCGGGGCTCAGGTACTCCTGTACGTCCCCGTCGGTCGACGTGAGCCGGACGAGGTGCAGATCGGGGAGGGCGGTGACGGTCACGTCGATCCACTCCTCGCGCTGGTCGGTGGGGATGGCTGTTCTTTCTTCGGACATGGTCATGTTTTCTCCTGACGTTCTTGCAGGCATCCGAGGGCGTTGCCCGCCGCTTCGTCATCCGATCCACCCGGGAACTTCGGGTTGGCGCGCAGCGGGTCGGAGCCTCTCCGCGAACTCGCCGGGGATCGCCGATCTCCGGCCGAGCGCGTGGACGCCGCATCTCGAGAAGCATGTTCAGGCTACCCCGAGGCTCTGACACCACGACAGGCACGTCGTGAGTTGTGTCACCGAAACGTAATGCTCGGGATCGGCGCCGGCGCCGACCCCGGTGTTCTCGTCACCCATTCCAGCGCAGCGATGTGTCGTCGAGGTGTCGGAGCGGTGACACGCCGGGGAAGACCGGCGCACCGGAGGACGGCTCCGGGTCCGGTCGGGCGCCGCCGGCCGACGTGGTCCGGAGCGACGATGTGGTTCAATGGGAGCAGCTTCAAGAGTCCCGGTCGGCAAGCTCCGACTTGACCGGGCACCAACCCCATGTTCACGGGTGGTTCGGATGACGAAGCGGCTCGCATCGCCGCAGCGGCGGCACCCGGTGCGAGCAAGAGCGCACGAAGGATCCCGGTCATGTCCGACCCCCTCCACTCCGTCTCCCGCGGCGGCACGTCCCCCGTGGCCGCGCCGCACGGCACTTCGCCGAGCAGCACGGTCCCCGGCAGCGCCGTACCGGGCGGCTCCGTCATCGGTGCCCCGGCGCTCGGCAGCTCCGCCATGAGCGTCGAGGAGTACGCACGGGTGGTGCAGGCCCGCACCGAGTTCGTGGACTTCCTGCTGGCCCCGGCCCGCGGCGAACTCGCCGCCGCGGCCTGAGCCGGCTCGGCGGACCCGCCACCGTGGACCTCCTCCTGGACCGTTCCGTGCTCCTCGGGATCCGCACCCCGGAGCGCTGCCCCGCGCTGGCGGGAGTCCTGCGGCGGCACGGGCACCGGCGGCTGTTCCTGCCGGCCACGGTGCTGGGCGAGCTGCTCGCGGAGCGGCCCGACGAGACGCTGTGGACGGAGCAGCTCGAGCTGCGCTTCCCGGCGCGGGTGCTGCCGGTGGACGCCGCCGTGGCCAGGGCATGGGGCGGCCTGGCCGCTGCCGATCCGCTCGCGGGGCTCACCGCGGCCACGGCGCTGGTGCACGGTCTGACCGTGCTCACCGCCGAGCCCGGGCGGTACGCGGACACGGGAGTGCCCGTGCTGGACGCGTCCCCCGCGCGGCGGTAGGACCTCAGGCGGGCCGGCGGTGACGCGGACCGCGTCCGCGCACCCCGAGCGCCACAGCACGGCCGTAGTGCTCCAGCAGCTGGCCGACCAGGACGTCCCACGTCCGGCCCTGCACCGCCGCGTGCGCCGCGGCTCCGAACGCGGCGCGCTTCGCGTCGTCCCCCAGGAGGTCGGCCACGTGCGCGCGCAGCGAGCCGAGGTCGCCGGGGGGATACAGCCAGCCGGTGCGGGAGGGGTCCACGAGGTCGAGGGGTCCGCCCCGTCCGGTCGCGACCACCGGCACCCCGGAGGCCATGGCCTCCTGGACGGTCTGGCAGAACGTCTCGAACTCCCCGGGGTGGACGAACACGTCGAGGGAGGCCATGATCCCGGCGAGCTCGGCCCCGGTGCGGCGGCCGGTGAAGTGCGCCCGCGGGAGGCGGCGGCGCAGTGCGTCCTCCTCCGGCCCCGAGCCCACGACGACGAGGCGGGCGCCGGGCAGGTCCGCGACCGCGGAGAGGTCCTCGACCTGCTTCTCGGGTGCGATCCGGCCCACGTAGCCGACGATCCGCCGCCCGCCGCCGACCTCCGCCCGCCACCGCTCGTCGCGGTGCCGCGGGGAGAAGCGGGTCGTGTCCACCCCGCGCCGCCACAGGTGCACGTCGTGGACGCCGTGCTCGGTGAGCTGCCGGACGGCCGAGCTGGACGGAGCGAGCGTGAGGGTCGCGAGGTTGTGCATCGAGCGCACGTGCCCCCACAGGAGCTGCTCGAGGAACGGGGCCCCGTACTTCGCCGCGTAGCCGGGCACGTCCGTCTGGTAGACCGCCACGCTGGGCACCCCGAGCTGGTGGGCCGCCAGGATCGCCCGGCGGCCCAGCACGAACGGCGAGGCGACGTGCACGACATCGGGCCGGAGACGCTCCAGCCGGCGCCGCACCCGCGCGACGGTGCCTCCGGCCACCCGCACGTCGGGGTAGCCGGTCAGGGGGACCGCGGGCAGCCGGTGCACCGGCACGCCGTCGAGGTCCTCCACCACCTCCTCCGCGAGGCGCCCGAGCGGGGCGGGGTCGTAGGAGGGCGCCACCACCGCGACGTCGTGCCCCCCCGGAGACCAGCTCCTCGACGACCCGCAGGACCGAGTGGGTGACCCCGTTGAGGTGGGGGAGGAACTGTTCGGCGACCACGACGACTCTCATGGGCCGAGCCTCTCCGGGGCGGGCGACACCGCGGGAAGCGCCGCGTGGCCCGCCGGTGACGACGGGGTGAAACCTCCCCCGGGGCGCCGCACGGGCGTGGGAGGATGGGCGGTGATGAACTCCCAAGGCTCCTCTTCCCCCGCAGCACCCGCCGGGCGCCGCGACGTGCCGATGCCGCTGTGGCTGCAGGGCGTCGTGGAGCTCGGCTCCGTGGCCGTGGTGTCCTACCTCCTGGTCCTGCTGACCGTGCTCATGGTGTGGCTCGCCGACGGCTTCGACACCCTCGGCCTGACCGGCGGGTTCGTGCTCTCCGGCCACGTGTGGCTGCTCGCGCACCTGACCCCCCTCCAGGTGGCGCTGGACCCCGGCGCAGGGCTGCCCGCGACCACCGGGACGCTCAACCTGGTCCCGCTCGGGCTGACCCTCGTCCCGTTCGCGCTCGCGTGGCACGCCGGACGGCGGCTGGCGCGCGCCTGCTGGGAGGGCCAGTTCTGGCAGCCGTACCTGAGCGGACTGGCCGCCTACGCCGCCGTGGGCGCGGCGGCCGCGCTGCTGTTCAGCACGGACGAGGTCGCGGCGAGCCCGGGGGCCGCCGCGGTCTTCCCGCTCGTGCCCGTGGCGCTGGGCGGGTTCGTGGGCGCGTACCGGGCCTCCCGGTCCCTGCCCGGGCTGATCGGCGTCAACGCCGCGGCGTGGGTCGAGCGCACGAGCCAGTACTCCCGCTGGGCGGGCTCCTACGTGTGGGCGGTGCTGCGTGCCGGGTTCGTGGCGGCCGTGGCGGGGGTCGGCGCCGGAGCCGCCCTGCTCGCCGCCGCCCTGCTCTGGAACTGGAACGACGTGGTGGGCGTCTACCAGCGGCTGGGCACCGGCGTGCCGGGGGACACCGCCCTGACCGGGCTCCAGCTCGGCTACCTGCCGAACCTCGCGGTCTACGCCCTGGCCTGGGCCACGGGGGCGGGCTTCGACCTGGGCTCGGGCACGCACTCCTCACCCCTCGGCACCGACCCGGGGCCCGTGCCGATGCTCCCCGCGCTCGCGGCGCTGCCGCCCGCGGACCTCCCGGCATGGGCGCTCGTCGTGGTGGTGCTGCCCGTCCTGGCGGGAGTGCTCGCCGGCTGGTGGTTCCTGCGGGAGGGGGAGAACCACCTGGACGACTGGATGGCGATCCGGCTGCCCGCCCGCTGGATCACCTTCCCGCTGTCGACGCTGCTGACCGGGCTCCTCGTGGGCGCGGTCGCCGGCGTGCTGGTGATGCTGCTGAGCTGGTTGGCGCACGGCTCGCTGGGGCTCGGCCGGCTCACCGACGTGGGGCCCGACGGACCGGCCGTGCTGCTCTGGTTCGGCGCGGAGGTGGCCGTGGGCGCGATCGTCGGCTGCGTCGTGGGCCCCTGGCTCGAGCACGAGCCGTCGTTCGCCCCGCCCCGCGGCGCCGCGGACGAGGAGGCCGGGACACCGGTCGCGAGGCGCGAGGCGCGCAGGAGGCGCCGGGAGGAGGCCGCGGCTCGGCGGGCGATGCGCTCGTCCGGGCGGCGGGACCCGCGGCCGGAGGCCGGGCGCACGGACCGGCCCGCGGACGACGCTCCGTGGGCGTCTCAGGAACGGGCCGTCGAGGCCTCCGTGCCCTCCCGTGCCGCGGAGGCGTTCGACGTGGACGCGGTCGAGGCCTCCGCGGCGTCGTCCGAGGCCGGTTCCCCCGAGCCGCCGGAGAGGTAGTCCCAGACGCCGTCCTCCAGCTCCTGCTGGCACTGCGCCGTCCCGGAGAGCGTGAGGGTGTCGGCGAGGCACTGCTGGTAGGCCTCGGCCACCGGCCACAGGGCCAGCCGGGCCCCGCCGGTGAGCAGGCTCAGCGTCCCCAGCACGATCGCGGCGACCGCGCTCACCACCAGCAGCCGGCGCTTGCCCGTCCCCCGGGAGCGGACCAGCGCGGCGATGCCCAGCCCGAGGCCCACGGCCGCCAGCACGACCCCCGCCACGGTCGGCCACAGGCTGGAGCCGACGAGGAGCAGGGCGACCGCCGCGCAGACGAGTCCCGCCCCCGCCGCACGGGTGGGGGCGGCGCGTCGTGTGTCCGCCGGAGCTGCCTCGGGGGTCGGTCGGGGAGGGGTCATGCCCTTCACTCTAGGGCACCCCCGGGGCCGCTCCCCGCCCCGCCCGACTAGACTCGTCGGCATGCGCATCGTGGTCATGGTCTCCGGTTCCGGCACCAATCTCCAGGCGGTGCTGGACGCGGTCCGGGAGGGCCGGATCGACGTGGAGGTCGCCGCGGTGGGCGCGGACAAGCCCTGCACCGGGCTCGTGCGGGCGCGGGACGCCGGGATCGAGACGTTCCTCGTCCGGCCCGGGGACCACCCGGACCGGACGCGGTGGAACCGCGCACTGCAGGAGGCGGTGGCCGCCCGGACGCCCGACCGGGTGCTCTTCGCGGGGTTCATGCGGATCGTGGACGCCGGGTTCGTCGAGGCCTTCGCGGGCCGGGTCGTCAACACCCACCCCTCGCTGCTGCCGTCCTTCCCGGGGGCGCACGCGGTGCGGGACGCGCTCGCGCACGGGGTGAAGGTCACCGGCGTCACCGTCCACGAGGTCGTGGCCGACGTCGACGCGGGCCCGATCCTGGCGCAGGCCGCGGTCCCCGTGCGGGACGGCGACACCGAGGACGAGCTGCACGAGCGGATCAAGGCCGCCGAGCGGGAGCTCCTCGTGGACACCCTCGGTGTCCTGGCCCGCCCGGTCCCGGCCCGGTGACGCGCCGGTAGGGGTGTCGCCGACAGCGCGGCGGCACCGCGTGCACGGATCCTGCGGCGTCGGCGCGGCGGGACGGGCACAGCCGGCCGGAGCGGTTCGAGCGGTGGGCGCGCCCGGTGGAGGACGTCCGCCGGTACCGTCCGGCACGTGCCGACACCTCCGCGCGGGTCCGTAAAATGGTCCCGGCGGATCCCGCCGGCAGCCACGACCCCGACCCTTGGAGAACCTGTGAGCCCCATCCAGCTTGACCGCGTGCCCATCCGACGGGCGCTGGTCTCCGTCTACGACAAGACCGGCCTCGAGGGCCTCGCCACCGGTCTGCACCAGGCCGGCGTGGCGATCGTCTCCACGGGCTCGACCGCACGGCGCATCGCCGCCCTGGGCGTGCCCGTGACGGAGGTCGCGGACGTCACCGGGTTCCAGGAGTGCCTGGAGGGCCGGGTCAAGACCCTGCACCCGCGAGTGCACGCGGGCATCCTCGCGGACCGCCGGAAGCAGGACCACATGGACCAGCTCGCGGAGCTGGAGATCGAGCCCTTCGACCTCGTGGTCGTGAACCTCTACCCGTTCGTGGACACCGTGCGCTCCGGCGCGGGCCAGGACGAGGTCGTCGAGCAGATCGACATCGGCGGGCCCTCCATGGTCCGGGCCGCCGCGAAGAACCACGCGGCCGTGTCCGTCGTCGTGGACCCGTCCGCCTACAACGAGGTCGTCGACGCGGCGGCCGGGGGCGGCTTCGACCTGCGGGCGCGCCGCCGGCTGGCGGCCGCGGCCTTTGCGCACACCGCCGCCTACGACACCGCCGTGGCGACCTGGACGGCGCAGCAGTTCGACCAGGACGAGGACGCCAACTTCTGGCCGCCCTACGCGGGGCTCGCCCTCCAGCGCTCCGCCGCCCTGCGCTACGGCGAGAACCCGCACCAGAAGGGCGCGCTCTACGTCGACGAGGCCGCGGCCCCCGGCATCGCCCAGGCCGACCAGCTGCACGGCAAGGAGATGTCCTACAACAACTACGTGGACGCCGACGCCGCCCTGCGCGCCGCCTACGACTTCGACGAGCCGGCCGTGGCCGTCGTCAAGCACAACAACCCGTGCGGGCTCGCCGTGGCCACCCCGGGCGCCGAGGACCCGGTCGCGGACGCCCACCGCAAGGCCCACGCGTGCGACCCGCTCTCCGCCTACGGCGGAGTGATCGCCGCCAACCGGCCCGTGACCCGGGCCATGGCCGAGACCGTCAAGGACATCTTCACCGAGGTCGTCGTCGCCCCCGGCTTCGAGCCCGGGGCCCTGGAGGTCCTGCGGGCCCGGAAGAACATCCGGCTGCTCGAGCTGCCCGAGGGCTTCGCGCAGGACGCCCTCGAGTACCGGCAGGTCTCCGGCGGCGCGCTGCTGCAGGTCTCCGACCGGCTCGACGCCGCCGGCGACGACCCCGCCGCGTGGACCCTCGCCGCCGGCGCCCCGGCGGACGAGCGGACGCTCGCCGACCTGGCCTTCGCGTGGAAGGCGCTGCGGCCCGTGAAGTCCAACGCGATCCTGCTCGCCGACCGCGGCGCGTCCGTGGGCATCGGGATGGGGCAGGTCAACCGCGTGGACTCCTGCCGGCTCTCGGTGGAGCGGGCCAACGGCCTGGGCGAGGACGGCGCCGAGCGCGCACGGGGCGCCGTCGCGGCGTCGGACGCGTTCTTCCCCTTCGCGGACGGTCTGCAGGTGCTCCTGGACGCCGGCGTGCGCGCCGTGGTCCAGCCGGGCGGCTCGATCCGGGACGAGGAGGTCGTGGCGGCGGCCGAGGCCGCGGGCGTGACGATGTACTTCACGGGGGCCCGGCACTTCTTCCACTGACCCGCGACCCGGGCCGTGCACCACGGCGCACGGCGACGGCCGCACCCCTCGGGGTGCGGCCGTCGCCGTCAGGGCCGGGCGCGGCGGTCCGCGCGCTCAGCTCAGGCGCTCAGCGACGCGAGGACGCGGTTGAAGGTCTCCGACGGGCGCATCACCGAGAACGTCTTCTCGTCGTCCGGGCGGTAGTACCCGCCGATGTCGGCGGGGCGGCCCTGCACGGAGACCAGCTCCTCGTTGATCGCGTCCTCGTTGGCGGCCAGCTGCTCGGCCACGGAGGCGAAGGCCTGCGCCAGCTCGGCGTCCTCGTCCTGCCGCGCCAGCTCCTGGGCCCAGTACAGGGCCAGGTAGAAGTGGCTGCCGCGGTTGTCGATCTCGCCGGCCTTCCGGCTCGGGGACTTGTTCTCCTCGAGGAACGTGCCCGTGGCCCGGTCCAGGGTCTCGCCGAGGATCCGGGCGCGGGCGTTGTCCGCCGTCGAGGCCAGGTGGTCGAGACTCGCCGCCAGGGCGAGGAACTCGCCGAGGCTGTCCCAGCGGAGGTGGTTCTCCTCGACCAGCTGCTGGACGTGCTTCGGTGCGGAGCCGCCGGCCCCGGTCTCGAACAGGCCGCCGCCGTTGATCAGCGGGACCACGGAGAGCATCTTCGCGGAGGTGCCGAGCTCCAGGATCGGGAACAGGTCGGTCAGGTAGTCGCGCAGCACGTTGCCGGTGACCGAGATGGTGTCCTCGCCGCGGCGGATCCGCTCGATCGAGAACGCGGTGGCCTCCTCGGGGGACATGATCTCGATCTGCAGGCCCTCGGTGTCGTGCTCGGGCAGGTAGCGTTCGATCTTCGCGATGAGGTTCGTGTCGTGGGCGCGGGTGCGGTCCAGCCAGAACACGGCCGGCGTCCCGGAGGCCCGGGCGCGGGTGACGGCGAGCTTGACCCAGTCGCGGATCGCGACGTCCTTCGTCTGGCACGCGCGCCAGATGTCACCGGGGGAGACCTCGTGCTCGATGAGCACGCTGCCGGAGGAGTCGACGACCTGCACGGTGCCCGCCGCGGCGATCTCGAAGGTCTTGTCGTGGGAGCCGTACTCCTCGGCCTTCATCGCCATGAGACCCACGTTCGGCACGGAACCCATGGTGGTCGGGTCGAACGCGCCGTTGGCGCGGCAGTCGTCGACCACCACTTGGTAGATCCCGGCGTAGGAGCTGTCCGGCAGCACCGCGAGGGTGTCGGCCTCCTCGCCCTCGGGGCCCCACATGTGCCCGGAGGTGCGGATCATGGCCGGCATCGACGCGTCGACGATGACGTCGGAGGGCACGTGCAGGTTCGTGATGCCCTTGTCGGAGTTGACCATGGCGAGCTTCGGGCCCTCGGCGAGGCCCTTGTCGATCGCGGCCCGCACCTCGTCGCGCACCTCGGCCGGCAGGGCGTCGAGGCCGTTGAGGATCGCGGCGAGGCCGTTGTCGGAGGACAGGCCCGCCTCCTCGAGGGCGGCACCGTGGGCGGCGAAGACCTCGGGGAAGAAGGCCTCGATCACGTGGCCGAAGATGATCGGGTCGGAGACCTTCATCATGGTCGCCTTCAGGTGCACCGAGAACAGGACGTCCTCCTGCTTGGCGCGCTCGACCTGCTCCGCGAGGAAGGCGTCCAGGGCGGCGGCCCGCATCACGGTGCCGTCGACGACCTCGCCGGCGAGCACGGGGACGGACTCCTTCAGGACCGTGGTGCTGCCGTCCTCGCCGACCAGCCGGATCGTCAGGTCGTCGTCGGCCTCCATGACGACGGACTTCTCGTTGTCGCGGAAGTCGTCGGCGCCCATCGTGGCCACGTTGGTCCGGGAGTCGGCGGACCACTCGCCCATGCGGTGCGGGTTCTTGCGGACGTAGTTCTTCACCGAGGCGGGGGCGCGGCGGTCCGAGTTGCCCTCGCGCAGCACCGGGTTGACCGCGGAGCCCTTGACCTTGTCGTAGCGGGCCCGGGTCTCCTTCTCCTCCTCGGTCCGCGGCTCGTCCGGATAGTCCGGGAGCTCCACGCCCTGCTCCTGCAGCTCCTTGACCGCGGCCTTCAGCTGCGGGACGGAGGCGGAGATGTTGGGGAGCTTGATGATGTTGGCCTCGGGCCTCTTGGCCAGCTCGCCGAGCTCCGCGAGGGCGTCGTCCACCCGCTGGTCCTCGGGCAGGCGGTCGTTGAAGACGGCGAGGATGCGCCCGGCCAGGGAGATGTCGCGGGTCTCCACCTCGACGCCGGCGGTCGAGGCGTAGGCCTCGATGATCGGCTTGAACGAGTAGGTGGCGAGCAGGGGCGCCTCGTCGGTGCGGGTGTAGATGATCTTGGCCATGTGCGGGTTGTCTCCCAGGACGTCGTCGGATCGATGGTGTCGCTTCCTGGTGCCAAGATACCCGAGGCGGCGCCCCGGCCGCTGGCAGGCGCCGGCCGTCGGGCGCTCCCGGGCGCGACGGCGGGCCCGTCCCCCGCGGGGAACGGGCCCGTGGCCGCGGCGTCCCGCGCGGGCGCGGGGAGGTTCTCGAGGGGTCCGGGGTCAGCCCTCGGTGGACTGGGTGGACTCGGCGCCGTTGACCAGCTCCCCCTCGCCGATCACGGGGTCGCCGCCCTGCTGCGAGCCCTCGTCCAGGGCCTGCTGCTCGCCCTGGCCGGAGACCACCTGGATCTTGCGGGGCTTGGCCTGGGCCGTGACCGGGATCGTCACCGTGAGCACGCCGTTGTCGTAGTTCGCGGCGATGTGCTGGATGTCGATGCCCTGGCCCAGGTTGAGCTGGCGCACGAACGAGGAGCTCTGCCGCTCCCGGGTGATCCACTGGACGTCCTGCACCTCGGGGAGGTCCCGCTCCGCCCGGATGGTCAGCAGCTGCCCGTCCACGTCGACGTCGACGCTGCCGGGGTCGATGCCGGGCAGGTCCGCCCGGAGGATGTACTGGTCGCCGTCCCGGTAGAGGTCCATGGGCATCTCCCGCAGCCCCTGCCGGGCGAAGAGCGAAGCGGCGAGACGGTCGAACTCGTTGAACGGGGTGAACATCGTGGCCACGTCAATCATCTCCTGAAGCATATGCGCAATGTCTTCGATACTTAGTTGAGTCGCATCAACTCAACTGTTGTCCATGATAGACCCGCTCCCGGGGGCGTTCAACAGGTCCCGGACGGCATCGCCCAGGGCGAACCGGGCCGTCACCGGGCGTCGTGGGGATACACCAGACCGATCCGCTGCCGCACCCGGTCGAAGAGCTCCGCGAGCTCCAGGGAGTCGGCCCACGGCATGACGGGGGACTCGAGCAGGCCCTGCTGCACGCAGCGCGTGGCCTCGCGCATCTCGAAGCCGTAGCCCGCGCCCGCGACCGCCACGTGCTCGACGACCGGGGCGGCGCCCCGGCGGATCCCGTCCGCGCTCTGCAGCACCAGGGTGGTCGGGCAGTTGATCCGCCCGTCCACGCGCAGCCAGCCGTCCGTGCCGCTGATCGTGACCTGGTGGGGGACCGTGGTGGACAGGGTGCCGCTCACGTGGGCCCGGCCGTGCCCGTAGTCCAGGGTCAGCGCGGTGTCCAGGTCCACGTCCGTGGGGCCGAGCTCCGACCGGGCGCTCCAGCCCTCCGGGGCCCCCAGCACGGCGGAGGTCCAGGTCAGGGGATAGACCAGCATGTCCAGGAGGACCCCGCCGCCGTCGGCCTTCCGGAACAGCCGGTGCGCCGGGTCGAGGGGCCGGTGCATGCCGATGGAGGCCTCGACCGAGCGCACCCGGCCGAGCCGTCCGTCCCGCACCCTGCGCATGGCGGTGCGGAAGCCGGGGGTCATGCGGGTCCAGACCGCCTCCATGAGGAAGACGCCGTGCTCGCGCGCCAGGCGGAGCAGGTCACGGACCTCCGCGGCGGTCATGGCCAGGGCCTTCTCGCACACCACGTGCTTGCCCGCCCGCAGGAGTGCCGAGACGTCCCGGTGGTGGTACCCGTGCGGGGTGGCCACGTAGACGATCTCCACCTCGGGATCGGCCGCGAGGCGGTCCAGGCCCGTGGCGGTGGCCGTGCTGCCGTAGGCCCGCAGCATCCCGTGCCGGCGGGCGAAGTCCTCGGCGCGGCCCTGGTCCCGGGAGCTCACGGCGACGAGCCGGGCGTCGGGCAGTGCGGCGATGTCCGGGACGACGTTCTCCGCGACGTCGGCGGTGCTGACCACCCCCCACCCGAGCGTGCGGCCCGTGGCGGTGCGGGGGTCGTCCAGGTGGGCGGCGTCGAGGGCGGCGTCGACGAACGGGCTGAGGGTCTGGGCGGGCATGGGCGCATTCTGCCACGCCGTCCGCCGGCCGCACCCGATGGGAGAGCGGTGATCGAATGACCGTTCGCGACCTACACTGGACCCGTGCCCCGGGTGAGCCAGCAGTACAAGGACGAGCGACGCCGCGAGATCGTGGCGGCCGCCGGCCGGTGCTTCCTCGAGCACGGCTTCGAGGGGGCGTCGATGCACCGCATCATCGCCGCCGCGGGGCTGTCGGCGGGGGCGCTGTACAACCACTTCCCGAGCAAGCAGGACCTCGTGGCGGCGACCGCCCGAGCGGCCCTGGACCGGGTCCTGGTGGCCGCGGAGGACGCGCCCGGCGCCGACCCCGCGGCGTGGGTCGTGGGACTGCTGGAGCAGCTGGCCGCGGACCCCGACACGACCCGCCTCCTCCTCATCACGTGGGGCGAGGCGGTCAGCGACCCCGGTCTGGCGGGTCTGGCCGGGGAACACCTGGGGCGGGTCCGCGACCGGGTCCAGGAGCGCTACGGGCGGTGGGCGGTGGAGGAGCTGGGACTCGACGCCCACGGGGCCGGGGAGTGGGCCGGGATGTTCGCCCAGGCCATCCTCTCGGTGCTGCAGGGCTACGTGGTGCAGTCGTGCCTGCTGCCCGGCTTCGACCACGACGCCTACCTGGACTACGCGCGCACGCTCGCAGCACAGTGACGACCCGCAGGTCAGCGGGCGCGGGGCCCGGCTCCGGCGCTGAGCCGGCGGTGCTCGGCCGAGAGCTGCACGTAGGTCCGCGCGTTGGCGCGGACCTTCTCCTGCTCCGGCGCCGTGAGCTCGCGCCGGACCTTGGCCGGCACCCCGGCCACCAGTGACCGGGGCGGCACCACGGTGCCCTCCAGGACGACGGCGCCCGCGGCGACCAGCGAGCCGGTGCCGATCACCGCGCCGTTGAGCACGGTCGCGTTCATCCCGACCAGGACCTCGTCCTCCACCGTGCACCCGTGCACCACGGCGCCGTGGCCCACGCTCACGTCCGCGCCGATCGTGCAGGCGTGGCCGGGGTCGGAGTGGACCACCACGTTGTCCTGCAGGTTGGACCGCGCCCCCACCCGGACGGGGGAGCGGTCCCCGCGCACCACGGCGCCGTAGAACGTCCCGGACCCGGGCCCCAGTTCGACGTCGCCGACGACCGTGGCGGTCGCGGCCACGAAGGCGGACGGGTCGATCCGGGGCTCGTGGCCCCCGTGCGGGAGGACCAGGGCGGCGGGCGCGAGGGGTTCCATGGCCCCAGCCTAGCCGCGGGCCCGGCCCTGCCGACCGGGGCCCGGGCGCTCGTCCGCCGGCGGCTCAGACGCCCTGCCGGGTGGCGGCCGGCCGCGCGGAGCGCACGTGCCCGTGCTGGATGGCCACCCGGATCTTCTGGCCGCCCTTGAGCACGTACTCCGCGCCGTGCACGTGGATCGTGACGCTGTCCGCGCGGCGGGAGGCGCCCTCGAGCTCGAGGACGTGGTGGTCGATGCAGACCCGGATCACCTGGCCGCGGTAGAGCACGGTGAACCTGACCGTCTCCAGCTGGCTCGGCAGGGCGGGGTCGAACTCGAGCCACTCCCCCCGCACGCGCAGCCCCGCGTAGGCGCGGGTCACGACGTCGACGGAGCCGGCCATCGCGCCCAGGTGGATGCCCTCGCCCGTGGTCCCGCCCTGGGTGTCGTCGAGGTCCACCAGCAGGGCGTCCTGGAACGCGGCCCACGACCGGTCCGGGTGCAGCCACGCGAGCACCGAGGCGTTGACCACCCGGGAGAGCGAGGAGCCGTGCGACGAGCGCGCGATGTAGAAGTCGACCGTGCGCTCGACGGCCGCGTGGTCCACCTCGTAGCCCATCCGGCCGAGCTCCTCGACGAGGCCGTCGGGTCCCAGCAGGTAGACCAGCATGATCGTGTCGGCCTGCTTGGCCAGCTTGTAGTTGTTGGTCATGTCGCCCTCGTTCTCCAGCAGGAGGTCGAGGCGGCCGATGTTGCGGTACTTGGCCCGGTAGAACTCCCAGTCGAGCTCGTCGAGGTCGTCGTAGCCGTGGAACTGGCTGATCGTGCCGTCCGCGTTGAACGGCACGAACATCCGCTCGGCCATCTGCTGCCAGGTCCCGACCTCCTCGGCCGAGAGGTCGAAGCGGGCGGAGAGCTCCTCCCGCTGGTGCTCGACCATGTCGTGGAAGATGTGGGCGCTGTGCCGGAACAGCCAGGCCGCCAGCACGTTCGTGTAGGCGTTGTCCTTGAGCCCGCCGCCGTGCTGCCCGCGCGGGCCGTCGTGGTACTCGTCCGGGCCCATCACGCCCGCGATGTGGTAGCGGCCGTCCGCGGGGTCGTAGTCCGTGAGGGACGCGAACAGGCGGGTGATCCCGACGATCAGCTCCGAGCCCTGCCCCGCGAGCCAGTCGATGTCACCGGTGGTCTCGTAGTAGATCCAGGCGTTGTACGCGATGGCGAGGCCCACGTGGAACTGCCGCCACGAGTTGTCCGGCAGCCACCGGTTGGAGTGGTGGTTGAAGAGCTCCGGCGGCGTCTCCTCCCGGCCGTCCGACCCGGACTGCCAGGGGAACGCGGCGCCCTCGAGCCCGAACTCGGTGGCCCGGTGCTTCGCCATGGGCAGCCGGCGCCACCGGTAGGAGAGCAGCCCGCGCGTCACCTGCGGCTGGTGCAGGTTCACGACCGGCAGGATGTAGAGCTCGTCCCAGAAGATGTGCCCCCGGTAGCCCTCGCCGTGCAGCCCGCGGGCCGGGACGCCGGCGTCACGCAGGGACATGTGCGGCGCCAGGGTCTGGGACACGTGGAACAGGTGCACCCGCAGCGCCAGCTGGGTCAGGCCCAGCTCCCCGGTGCGCTGTTCGGGGTCGGGGCACACGTCGACGTCGTAGCGGTCCCACAGCAGCGACCACTCGACCTCGTGCGAGGGCAGCAGCCCCCGGACGCCGCTCGGGTTGCGGTCCAGCTCCGCGAGGGCGCCCTCGCGGGGCGAGCCGATCGCGGCGTCACGGCTCGTGACCACCGCGGTGGTCGAGTCGATGATCACCGGGCGGCCGTCGGCGACGTTGACCTGGTGGCGGCGGAACTCGGTGCCGCCGGGGCGGATCTCGCGGCGCTCCCGGACGTTCTGGCCGCCCTCGATCGTCGTGCGCTGCGCCGTGGTGATCTCGATCTTGGACTGGGTGGTGCGCACGTGGGAGAGCAGGGTCTCGTGGTCGTCGGGCAGGGACGTCGACTCGAGGTCCACCAGGTGGTGGTCGTTGAGGTCGTAGTACTCCGCCACCCCGTTGTTGCGGACACTGGGGTCGATGCCCGTGCGCAGGTGCAGCCGCCCGGAGAACCCCCGGGCGGTCACCGTGGTCTCCTGCGCGCCGAGGTGGCGGAAGCGCAGCGAGACGAGACGGCGCTGGACGATCTCCAGCCGGGCGTGGGCCCCGTCCTCGCCCCGGTCGCCGTTGAGGTCGCTCAGGGTCAGGGACCGGATGAGCAGACCGCGGCGCAGGTCGAGCTCGATCCGCTCCTCCGACGGGCGCAGCCCGCCCTCCGACCACCAGTCGCCGCCGGAGACGCGCAGGTCCAGGTGGGTCCAGTTGGGGGCGTTGACCATGGACTCGTGCTCGACGTCGCGGCCGCTCAGGTGGCTCACCACCCGGTTGAAGACGCCGGCGAGGTAGTTGCCGGGGTAGTGCACCCCGTTGTCGGGGAACTCGCAGGCGGACCCGCGCACGCCCATGTAGCCGTTGGCGAGCGTCAGCAGGGTCTCCCGCCGGGACTCGGTGGCCGGGTCGAAGCCCTCGAAGACGAGCTTCCAGGGATCGTCGCGGCGGGCCCCGATGTCGAGCTCGCCCACGTCGTTGAGCACGAGCGTGGCCCCCGCCCGGTACAGGTCCTTGCGCTCGCCGTGGCGCCGGATCCCCACCACCGTGCCGAAGCCGCCGGCCGCCGCGGCCTGCACGCCGGAGACGGCGTCCTCCACCACCACGGCCCGGGCCGGGTTCACCCCGAGCATCTTGGCGCAGGTCAGGAACGTGTCGGGCGCCGGCTTGCCGGGCAGCCCGTGCTCGGCGGCGAAGTGGCCGTCCACGATGATGTCGAAGGAGTCCTGCAGCCCGGCCGCCGCGAGCACCGGGACGCTGTTGCGGCTCGCGGTCACGAGGCCCACCGGCACCCCGGCCGAGCGCAGCCGCTCGATGAGCGCGACGGTCTTCTCGAAGACCCGGACGCCCTGCACCTGCAGGGCGTCCTGGAAGTAGGTGTTCTTCAGCACGGACTGGCCCTGCACCGTCCACGCCCCCGGCGTCTCGTCGCCCTCCGGCAGGCGCGCGCCCCGGGCGGCGAGCAGGGACCGGATGCCGTCCTCGCGCCGTCGCCCGTCCACGTAGTGGCGGTAGTCGGCGTCGCTGTCGAAGGGCCGCCGGTCGATCGTGGTGCCCTCCTCGGCGGGCTCGAGCCGGTCGTCGTCGAGGATCGCGTCGAACAGGGTCTTCCAGGCCGCGGCGTGCACGGCGGCGGTGTCCGTCACCACGCCGTCCATGTCGAAGATCACGGCCTCGTGGGGGCAGCGCAACTGGTCGACCGCCTGCGGGGGGCCGTCCGAACCGTGGATCCGCGGAAGGGACGCGGTGAACGGGGCGGTGGGCAGAGCGTTCACGGGCGTTCCTCCGGAGATGGGTGCGAAATGCCGTGGCCCTCGGGAACCGCACGGAGAGACCTCGGCACGCGGCACGCTACGGACCCCGGGCGCGGCGTTGCGGTTCGGCACGGGAGCGGGACGTCCGTCCGTGCCGACGGTTCCTGACCAGTTCATTAAACGGCCCGGGAGCCGTCGGGGCAAGCCGCGTCCGGCCAGCGGACCGCGGGTCAGCGGCCCGCCAGGGGCAGCCGGACGGTGAACCGGGTGCTCCCCGGGACGCTGCTCACGCCGACGTGACCGTGGTGGGCCAGCACGATGGCCTCCACGATGGACAGTCCCAGGCCCACGCCGCCGGAGCCACCGGCGCGGGCCCGGTCCTCCCGGGCGAAGCGGGCGAAGATGTGCTCCAGGAAGTCGGCGCCGATCCCCGGGCCGTCGTCGCCGACCACGAGCACGGCCTCGTCGCCGGACCCGGCCGCCGTGCCGAGCGACGTCGTGACCGTCGTCCCGGCCGGCGTGTGCTGGTGGGCGTTGGCGAGCAGGTTGATCAGCACCTGGCGCAGCTGGGCCGGGTCGCCCCGGACGAGCAGGGGCTCGTCGGGCAGCTCGAGGCGCCAGTCGTGACCGGGTGCGGCGACCCTGAGGTCGCTGACCGTCTCGACGACCAGCTCGAGCAGGTCGACGTCCTCCGTCACCACGGGGCGGCCCTCGTCCAGGCGGGCGAGCAGCAGCAGGTCCTCGACGAGCGCGGTCATCCGCGAGGCCTCCGACTCGACCCGGGACAGGGAGCTGCGTCCCTGCGGGCTCATCGGCTCCGTGAGCCGGATCAGCTCCGCGTAGCCGCGGATGCTGGCCAGCGGGGTGCGCAGCTCGTGGCTCGCGTCGGCCACGAAGCGGCGCACGCGCGTCTCGCTGCGCTGGCGGGCCGTCAGGGCGTGGGCGACGTTGTCCAGCATCCGCCCGAACGCGTGCCCGAGCCGGCCGACCTCCGTGTCGGGGTGCGCGGCCGGCGCCACGGCCCCCACCGGCAGGACCACCTCTCCGCGGTCGAGGTCGAGCTCCGACACCCTGGTCGCGACGTCGGAGAGGCGTTCCACGGGGCGCAGGGTGCGCCGGACGACGACGAGCCCGATCAGCCCCGTGGCGGCGATCGCGCCGGTCGAGATCGCCGCGGTGCTCACCCCGAAGCTGCGCAGGGTGTCCTCCTTGTCGGCCAGCGGCAGGCCGGTCAGCACCAGCCCCCAGTCCCACGGGTCGTCGACGACCAGCACCCGGTAGCGGCCCACGGCCAGCTCCGCGTCCACGGGCCCCCACTCCTCGCCGCCGTCCGCGTCCGATTCCGCGCCGAGCTCCACCACGAGCTCCTCGATCCGCCGCCGGTCCGCGTCGCCCAGCCGCTGGCGCGTCCCGTCGGTCGCGAAGAGCCCGCCGCGGACCACCTCGCCGTCGATGATGCGGGCGTTGAGGGTGCCGGCGCCCTGCGCGGGGACGTCCATGATGCTCTCGAGCTCCTCGGACGGTCCGGCCGAGGCCCGCACCCCGTACTCGATCGTCCGGAAGGAGGCGTCGCGGACCTCCCGATCCAGCTGCTCGCCGAGGGACACGCTGAGGGCCGCGTTGCCCAGGGCCCCCACCGCGGCGCACGCGACGGTCAGCAGCGCCAGGACCATGAGCAGCAGCTTGGTCCGCAGCTGCAGTGCCCTGCCCACGGCCCCGTCCCGTGCCCCGCCCCGGGACCGCGCGCCGGCCCTCCCCGTGCTCATGCGGCCGTGCTCACGGAACCGTGCTCATCGGGTCGCTCACTCGGCCGGTTTGAGCACGTAGCCGGCGCCGCGCACGGTGTGGATCATGGGCGGGCGGCCGGCGTCGATCTTCTTGCGCAGGTACGAGATGTACAGCTCCACCACATTGGTCTGGCCGCCGAAGTCGTAGCCCCAGACCTGTTCGAGCAGCTGCGGCTTGCTCAGCACGCGGCGCGCGTTGTGCATGAGGCAGCGCAGCAGGTCGAACTGGGTGGCGGTCAGCGGGATCTCCTCGCCGCCGCGGCGGACCTCCCGGGTGTCCGCGTTGAGCACGAGGTCGCCCACGACGAGCTCCGCGGCGTCCGGGTGGGCGATGCCCGCACGCTGCACCAGGCGCTGCAGCCGCAGCAGCAGCTCCTCCATGTCGAACGGCTTCGTCACGTAGTCGTCCCCGCCCGCGGCGAGCCCGGTGATGCGGTCCTCGGTGCTGTCCTTCGCGGTCAGGAACAGGGCCGGGACGGCCGGGGCGAACGTGCGGATCCGCTCGAGCACCTCGACGCCGGTGCAGCCTGGGAGCATGACGTCGAGCACCAGGACGTCGGGCCGGAACCCGCGGGCCTCGGTCACCGCGGACTCGCCGTCGTGGGCCGAGCGCACGTCCCAGCCCAGCATCGAGAGCCCCATGGACACCATCTGGGCGAGCAGCGGCTCGTCGTCCACGACGAGGGCGCGCACCGGCGCGCCGTCGGGGTGCCGCAGGCGCGGGAGGTCCACGGCGGTGGGCCGCTGCACGGGCTCGGTCACGGCGCGCCTCCCTGGAGCTCCCGCCGCCGACGGCGCCGGCGGCCTCGGATCGATCTCGGACCGCCCTCAGCGTAGCGCCGGACCCGCCCCCCGGTCCTTTGCGGACGCACTTCACAGCCTCGGCACAGGAAGCGGATAAGGGCGCCACATGCCCGTCTGCTGGACTGGTCGCCGGACAGGGGCCCGCGGGCCCCGGACGGTCGGGCAGGGGGCCCGCCGGAACGCCGCGAGAGGGGAACGACCGCCATGCTGCACACCCACCACCCGGCCGGGGGGAACCGGTCCGCGGAGCCGTCCGCGGCGCCGCGGACCGGCCGGCGCCTGGTCGGGATCGACGCGGCCCGCGGCCTCGCCCTGCTCGGCATGATCTCCGTGCACGTCCTGCCGGCCTGGGATCCGGAGACCTTCGAGGCCACGGCCCAGTGGACGCTGTTCTCCGGCCGGGCCGCCGCCCTGTTCGCACTGCTCGCCGGCGTGGGTCTGGCCTTCGTCTCGGGCGGGACCCGCGTGCACGCCGGACGCCGGAGGACCGCCGACCGGACCGGGCTGCTCGTGCGCGCGGTGCTCATCACCCTGCTGGGACTGCTCGTCAACCAGTTCTCCCCGGGGGACCCGCCCGCCTACAACATCCTGGTCTACTACGGGATGTTCTTCCTGCTCGCCCTGCCCTTCCTGCACCTGTCCGCACGCGCCCTGTTCGCCTGGGCCGCGGGGACGGCCCTGCTCGGGCCCGTGCTGGTGCACTCGCTGGGGCCCGCCCTGCCCGTCTTCAGCGTCTACAACCCGGCTCTCGCCGACGTCGTCGCCGAACCGGGCACCGCCCTCGCCCAGCTGCTCGTGACCGGCTCGTACCCCGGGGTGACGTACGTCGCCTACCTCCTCGCGGGCCTGGCCCTCGGACGGCTGGACCTCTCGGCGGCACGCACGCAGGCGGGCCTGCTGATCGGCGGCGCCGCGCTCGCGGCGCTGTCCGCCGGCACCTCGTGGCTGCTGCTGCACCCCCTCGGCGGGATCGGGCGGATGCTCGCCGCGAGCCCCTTCACGGACCGGGAGGACATCCGGGACGTCCTCGTGTACGGGCCGGACCCGGTCCTGCCCACGTCCACCTGGTGGTGGCTGGCCGTGACCGGCCCGCACACCAACACACCGCTCGCCCTGCTGAGCGGTGTGGGCACCGGGGCCCTCGTCCTGGGCCTGTGCCTGCTGGTGGCCCGCCGGGCCGAGAGCGTGCTGCTGCCGCTGGTCGCGGCCGGCTCGATGACCCTCACCCTCTACTCCGCGCACCTGCTCGTGCTCTTCCTGGAGGTGCACTACGAGCAGCCGGTCCTGTGGTTCCTGGTGCAGGTCCTGGCCGGCACGGTCTTCGCGGTCCTCTGGCGCCGGGCCCGGGGGCAGGGCCCGCTCGAACGGGTCGTGGGCAGGGCCGCGCACGGCGGCAGAGACCTGGTGCTGCGCCATCGCCTAAACTCGTAGACGGTCCACCCAGGTCCCCACCCCTCAGGAGCGGCATGTCCACGAGCACCTCCCCGTCCGTCACCAACCAGCCTCTCGCCGAGGTCGACCCGGAGGTCGCCGCGGCGATCGCCGACGAGCTCGGCCGCCAGCGCGGCACTCTCGAGATGATCGCCTCCGAGAACTTCGCGCCCCGGGCGGTCCTCGAGGCCCAGGGCTCCGTGCTGACGAACAAGTACGCCGAGGGCTATCCCGGGCGCCGCTACTACGGCGGCTGCGAGTTCGTCGACGTCGTCGAGAACCTCGCGCGGGACCGGGCGACGGCCCTGTTCGGCGCGGAGCACGCCAACGTGCAGCCGCACTCGGGCGCCCAGGCCAACACGGCCGTGATGCAGGCGCTCATGACACCCGGCGACAAGCTGATGGGCCTGTCCCTCGCCCACGGCGGCCACCTCACCCACGGGATGAAGCTCAACGTCTCCGGCAAGCTCTACGAGATCGCCGCCTACGAGGTCGACCCCGGCACCTACACCATCGACATGGAGAAGGTGCGGGAGCAGGCGCTGGCCGAGCGCCCGCAGGTCATCGTGGCCGGCTGGTCCGCGTACTCGCGCGAGCTGGACTTCGAGGCGTTCCGCTCGGTCGCCGACGAGGTCGGCGCCAAGCTGTGGGTGGACATGGCCCACTTCGCGGGCCTCGTGGCGGCGGGCCTGCACGCCAACCCGGTGCCGCACGCCCACGTGGTGACGTCCACGGTGCACAAGACCCTCGCGGGGCCCCGCTCCGGGGTCATCCTGACCACGGGCGAGCTCAAGAAGAAGATCGACTCGGCCGTCTTCCCGGGCCAGCAGGGCGGACCGCTCATGCACGCCATCGCCGGCAAGGCCGTGGCCTTCAGGATCGCGGCCACCGAGGAGTTCCGGGCCCGACAGGAGCGCACCGTCCGGGGCGCCCGGATCCTCGCCGAGCGGCTCGGGGCCGACGACGTCGCCCGGGCCGGGGTGTCCGTGCTGACCGGCGGCACCGACGTGCACCTGGTCCTGGTGGACCTGCGCGACTCCGAGCTGGACGGCAAGCAGGCCGAGGACCTCCTGCACCGGGCCGGGATCACCGTCAACCGCAACGCCGTGCCGTGGGACCCGCGGCCGCCGATGGTCACCTCCGGGCTGCGGATCGGCACCCCCGCGCTGGCCACCCGCGGCTTCGGCGACCCCGAGTTCGAGGAGGTCGCCGAGATCATCGCCACCGCCCTCAAGCCCGACGCCGACGTCCCGGCCCTGCGGACCCGCGTGGACAGGCTCGCCACGGACTTCCCCCTCTACGACGGCCTCGAGGAGTGGTGAGCATGGGCGCGCAGGTACTGGACGGGCGGGCGGCCTCCGCCGCCATCAAGGCCGAGCTCGCCGAGCGCGTCGCCGTGCTGGCGGAACGGGGGATCACCCCCGGCCTCGGCACGGTGCTGGTGGGCGGCGACCCCGCCTCGCACTCCTACGTGGGCGGCAAGCACAAGGACTGCGCCGAGGTCGGCATCTCCTCCATCCGCCGCGAGCTGACCGCGGACGTCTCCCAGGAGGAGCTCGAGCGCGTCCTCGACGAGCTCAACGCGGACCCCGCGTGCACCGGCTACATCGTCCAGCTGCCCCTGCCGGATCACATCGACACCAACGCGATCCTCGAGCGCGTCGATCCGGACAAGGACGCGGACGGGCTGCACCCGACGAATCTCGGCCGTCTCGTGCTCAACGTCTCCGAGCCGATGGCCTCCCCGCTGCCGTGCACACCGAACGGAGTGATCGAGCTGCTGCGCCGGCACGACGTCGACCTCGCGGGCCGGCACGTGCTGGTCGTGGGCCGCGGCGTGACCGTCGGACGGCCGATCGGGCTGCTGCTGACCCGCAAGGAGATCAACGCCACGGTCACCCTCGCCCACACGGGCACGAAGAACCTCGACGAGCTGCTGGCCCAGGCCGACGTCGTCGTGGCCGCCGCCGGGCGACCGCACATGATCACCGCCGACCGCCTCAAGGACGGGGTCGTGCTGCTCGACGTCGGCGTCTCCCGCGTCGAGGACCCCGGGACGGGGAAGAAGAAGCTCACCGGCGACATCGACCCGGCCGCCGCGCAGAAGGCCTCCTGGATGTCGCCGAACCCCGGCGGGGTGGGGCCCATGACCCGGGCCATGCTGCTGCTCAACGTCGTCGAGACCGCCGAGCGGCACGCCGGTATCGGCTGAGCCCCGGCGGCACGCCGCGGCCCCGGGAGCGATCGCCCGCTCCCGGGGCCGCCCCCGTCCGCGGGACCACGGGCGGCGGGACCGCGGGGAGCCCGCGCCGGTTCGTGGCCCGGCCGGGGATTTGAGACACTGGTCCCCATGCGCTCCATCGGATCCCCGACCCCGTCCGCCTCGACCGCCGAGCCCGCCGGCCGCACCGCCCTCTGGGGGACGGTGATCGGCATGGCTGTGCTCGTGGTCATCTTCGTGGTGGCCCTGCTGCAGGCCGCGAACGCGAACTCCTGGCTGGGATGGGCGCTCGCCGGGATCGCGCTGGGCTGGCTGCTGCTCGCCGCCTGGGTGGTGCTCATGGTCCGCAGGGCGGCCCGGTTCGGCCGCCGGCAGGTCGACGAGGCCCGGGAGCAGCTGCGCACCGGCTCCGGCCGCGCCCCCGCCGCGACACGCTCCGGTGCCGCGGACTCCATGCGGGACGAGAAGCTGTCCCACAGCTTCCAGATCGTCCTGGTCCAGTCCAGGGTGATCAAGCAGGAGCTCGCCGCGCTGCCCGTGCCGGAGGAACGGCGCGAGGCGCTGGACCGCGCCCTCGACACGATCGACGTCACGGCCGGCAACGGGATGAGCATGCTCCGCCAGGAACCGCTCGACGGCACCGTGGTCGACTGACCCGCGGGCCGCGGCCCCAGCACGACCCCTCACACCCTCCCCGGAAGACAGGTGCCCCTGCATGTCCCGCCCCGAGAACGTCCTGCGCGTCGCCACCGTCAACGTCAACGGCATCCGCGCCGCCTACAAGCGCGGCATGGCCGACTGGCTCGCCGGCCGCGACGTCGACATCCTGTGCCTGCAGGAGGTCCGGGCCCCCGACACGGTCGTGCGGGACCTGCTCGACGAACGCGTGTGGGACGTCCACCACGCGGAGGCCGCGGACAAGGGCCGGGCCGGCGTGGCCGTCGCGACGCGCCGCGAGGCCCGCGGCGGGTCGCTGCTGCCCACGGGCCGGCGCGACTCCATCGGCCACGAGCACTTCACGACCTCGGGACGGTGGGTCGAGACCGACCACGCCCTCGACGGCGGGAGCACGCTGACCGTGGTCTCGGCCTACGTGCACTCCGGGGAGGTCGGCACCCCCAGGCAGGACGACAAGTACCGCTTCCTCGACGTGATGACCGAGCGTCTGCCCGAGCTGGCCCGCACGCGGGAGCACGTGCTCGTCGTCGGGGACCTCAACGTGGGGCACACCGAGCTCGACATCAAGAACTGGAAGGGCAACGTCAAGAACGCCGGGTTCCTGCCCGAGGAGCGCGCCTACTTCGACCGGTTCCTCGGCGAGCACGGCTACAAGGACGTCGCCCGCGAGCTCGCCGGTCCCGTCCCGGGGCCCTACACGTGGTGGTCGTACCGCGGGAAGGCCTTCGACACCGACGCCGGGTGGCGCATCGACTACCACATGGCCACCCCGGGGCTCGCGGCCCGGGCCGTGACCGCGGTGGTGGACCGCGCCCCCAGCTACGACACCCGCTTCTCCGACCACGCGCCCGTCGTGGTCGACTACCAGCTCTGAACCCCGTTCCGCGCCCCGCCGCCGCACGCCCGATCGAAGGACCCCGCACCGTGACCGCTCAGCCCGCCGTACCGTTCGACGTCCCCACCGCCTCCGGCGCACCCCGTGTCGTCTCCGGGGTGCAGCCCTCGGCGGACTCCCTGCATCTGGGCAACTACGTGGGGGCCGTGCGCAACTGGGTGGACATGCAGGACGACAACGAGTGCGTGTTCTTCGTCGCCGACCTGCACGCCATCACCGCCGACCAGGACCCGGCCGCCCTGGCCCAGCGGACCCGCGTCACGGCGGCGCAGTACATCGCGGCCGGCATCGACCCGGAGCGCTCCACCCTGCTGGTGCAGTCCCACGTGCCCGAGCACGCCCAGCTCGCGTGGGCCCTGAACTGCATCACGGGCTTCGGCGAGGCCTCCCGGATGACGCAGTTCAAGGACAAGTCCGCCAGGCAGGGCGCGGAGAACGCCACCGTGGGCCTCTTCGCCTATCCGGTGCTGATGGCCGCGGACATCCTGATCTACCAGGCGCACCAGGTGCCCGTGGGCGAGGACCAGCGCCAGCACCTCGAGCTGACCCGCAACCTCGCGCAGCGGTTCAACTCCCGGTTCGGGGACACGTTCGTGGTCCCGGACGCGAAGATCCTCGCCGAGTCCGCCAAGCTCTACGACCTGCAGCACCCCACCGCCAAGATGTCGAAGTCCGCGGCCAGCGAGAACGGTCTCGTCCGGCTGCTCGACCCGGCCCGGAAGAACGCGAAGAAGATCAGGTCGGCCGTGACCGACGACGGCACGGAGATCCGCTTCGACCGCGAGGCCAAGCCGGGCATCGCCAACCTGCTGACCATCTACTCGGCGCTCAGCGGCCGGGCGGTGGACGACGTGGTGGCGGAGTACGAGGGACGGCTGTACGGCCACCTCAAGGTGGGCCTGGCCGAGGTGGTCACGGAGACCCTCGACCCCATCCGGGCGCGCGCCCACGAGCTGCTGGACGACCCCGCGGAACTCGACCGCATCCTGGCCCGCGGTGCCGAGAAGGGCCGGGAGATCACCGTCCGGACGCTCGCCGGGGTCTACGACCGGATGGGCTTCCTGCCGCGCCTGGGCGGGTCCGGGGGGCTGGGCTAGGCTGGGTCCCGTCCTGTGAGGAGTTGAGTTGACCCGAACGCAGCAGTCCCCCACCATCCGCCCCGGTCAGGTGTACGCGGGCGTGGTGATCGAGCTGCCCGAGCCCGTGGGCCGGGAGCTCCAGGACTGGCGCGCGTCCTTCGGGGACCCGGCTTCCTACGCCGTGCCGGCGCACATCACCCTGATGATCGCCCCCCACGCGGAGCGCTGGGACGACGTCGTCGACCGCGTGGGCTCGGTGGCCCGCGAGTGGGAGCCGTTCCGGGTGGAGATCAACGGCACGGGCACGTTCCGCCCCGTGAGTCCGGTGGTCTACCTGCGCATCCGGGAGGGCGAGGAGCAGTGCCGGGCGCTGCACGAGGCCCTGCACGAGGAGCAGCTCGTCTCGGCGTCCCCCTTCGACTTCCACCCGCACGTGACGATCGCCCAGGCCGTGGAGGAGGAGGACCTCGACCGGGCGCAGGACATGCTGCGGACCTACCGCGCCGGCTTCCTCGTGGACCGGATCGGCCTCTACGAGCTCGACGGGCACGGCGTCTGGACGATCCGCGACGAGTTCCCCTTCGCGGGGAGCGCACGCGGCCGGCGCTGAGCCGCCGCGGCCATGAGCACCCGCACCGGTCCCCGTCCCGGTCCCGTCCCGGAGATGCCGCCCCGCGCGGTCGACCGGCACGGGCTGCGCCGGGAGGCGCTGCGCCAGCGGGCGCTGCTGCACGAACGGCGCGCCGCCGGCGCCGGGCCCGTCGCGCTGGCCGGGTCCGTGCTGGTCGTGGCGCTCTCCCGGTTCTTCACGCAGTTCCCGGTCCGGGTGGTCATGCACTACCTGTTCCACGGCGGTCCCCTCATGGCGGCCGGGCTGTCCTTCGTGCTCATCTTCGCGTCCACCGCCCTGCTGGTCATGGGCTTCTCGGTGATCGGCGTGTTCCTCGGCAACGACTCCGGCCTCCGGAACGCCGTGGTGGAGGCCGTGACGGAGCGCGTGCCCGGGCTGCTCGACACCGGCAACGGGGGAGTGGTCCCCCTCCAGCTGCTGGAGGACACCCGGCCCTTCACGCTGGCCACCGTGATCGGCGGCGCCGTCCTCTTCTTCTCGGGCTGGCGGTGGGTCTCCGGCGTGCGCCTGGCGTTCCGCCGGCTGTTCGAGGTGCCGCCGGCGCAGGGCGTGCCCGTCGCGGCCGTGCCCCGCGACCTGCTGGGCCTCGTCGTGCTCGGCGTGCTGCTCGGGCTCTCGGTCGTGGCCAACGGCGCGGCCTCGGGGCTCCTGGGGTTCCTGCTCGACACGGCCGGGGAGCTCGGCTGGGGGAGCGGCCCGGACTGGCTGCGCACCGGCCTCACGTGGGCGCTGAGCACCCTGCTGGTCGTCGTGCTCGACGCCCTCTTCGCCCTCGAGCTCGTGCGGGGCGTGGCCGGGCTGCGGATCACCCGCCGCGCCCTGGTCGTCACGGTGCTCGCCGCGGCGGCCGGCAACTTCGCGCTGCGCTACATCGGCGGCGCCGTCATCGCCGAGGCCACCACCAACCCGTACCTGCTCTCGGTGGCCCTGGTGGTCGGCGTGCTGCTGTGGTTCTACCTGTTCAGCCAGATCCTGCTGTTCTCGGCGGCGATCGGGGCGATCGTGCAGGCCGACCAGCACGGCGGGTGGGTGCACCCCGACCACGAGGCGGTGGCCGTCACCGTGGTCCCCATGGACTCGCTGCCCGAGCACGCCTGAGCGCCCACCGCCGCGCCCGGACGACGACGGCGGCACGTCCCCCGCCGTGGGCAGGGAACGGGCCGCCGTGGCCGCCGGGCACGCTCACATGGAGCGGCTCAGGATGGCGTTCTTCACCTCGGCGATCGCCTTCGTGACCTGGATCCCGCGCGGGCAGGCCTCGGTGCAGTTGAAGGTCGTGCGGCAGCGCCACACCCCCTCCTTGTCGTTGAGGATCTCCAGGCGCAGGTCTCCCGCGTCGTCGCGGGAGTCGAAGATGAACCGGTGCGCGTTGACGATCGCGGCGGGACCGAAGTACTGGCCGTCGGTCCAGAACACGGGGCAGGACGACGTGCACGCGGCGCACAGGATGCACTTGGTGGTGTCGTCGAAGCGTGCCCGGTCCTCCTGGGACTGGTAGCGCTCCATGGTCGGCTCGTTGCCGCCGGCGACCAGGAACGGCATGATCTCGCGGTAGGACTGGAAGAACGGCTCCATGTCCACGATCAGGTCCTTCTCGCACGGCAGGCCCTTGATGGGCTCCACCGTCACGGGCTTGGACAGGTCCATGTCCTTGAGCAGCACCTTGCAGGCGAGGCGGTTCTGGCCGTTGATGCGCATGGCGTCCGAGCCGCAGACCCCGTGGGCGCAGGAGCGGCGGAACACCAGCGTGCCGTCGATCTCCCACTTCACCTTGTGCAGGGCGTCCAGGACGCGGTCGGTGCCGTACATGGTGAGCTTGAACTCGTCCCAGCGGACCTCGTCGGAGACCTCGGGGTTGTAGCGGCGGATCTGCAGGGTGAGGTCGAAGGTGGGGATCTCCTGGCTGCCCTGCTGCTCCTCGGGCAGGTCCACCCGCGAGGCGGGCTCCCCGCCGTCGGCGTTCTCGGCGGCGGGGTCCACGGCGGGGGCGTCGGCCTCGTCCCGCTCGTCGACGGACCCGGCGTCCGCGTCGGTCTTGTAGCCGGCGCGGTCGTCCTGGTCGTGTCCCGGGTCGTGGCCGTGCTCCGGGGCGCGGTCCTGCGGGTCGTCGTCGCGGCCGTCCCCGGGCCGGTCGGGGGTGTGTGCGGTAGACATCAGTACTTGCGCTCCATCGGCTCGTAGCGGGTGAAGATGACGGGCTTCGTCTCCTGCCGGATCCCCGCGGTGGGGGAGGAGGGGTCGAGGTACACCATCGAGTGCTTCATGAAGTTGTCGTCGTCGCGCTCCGGGAAGTCCTCCCGGAAGTGCCCGCCGCGGGACTCGGTGCGGTGCAGGGCGGCCACGGTCATGACCTTCGCGAGCTGCAGCAGGAAGCCGAGCTCCACGGCCTCGAGCAGGTCCAGGTTGAAGCGCTTGCCCTTGTCCTGGATCGAGATGTTCGCGTACCGGGCCTCGAGCGCGGCGATGTCGTCCAGCGCCGTCTGCAGGGTCTCGGCCGTGCGGAACACCTGCACGTTGAGGTCCATGCTGTCCTGCAGCTCCTTGCGGATGGCCGCGACCTTCTCGGTGCCGGTCCCGTTGCGGGCGTTGTCGAGCAGCGCCACGGTGCTCTCCAGGGCGGTGTCCGGGACGGGCACGAACTCGGCCTGCTGCGCGTACTCGGCCGCGTAGATGCCGGCGCGCTTGCCGAACACGTTGATGTCCAGTAGCGAGTTGGTGCCCAGGCGGTTGGAGCCGTGCACGGACACGCAGGCGACCTCGCCCGCGGCGTACAGGCCCGGGACCACGTTCTCGTTGTCCTGGAGCACCTCGGCCTTGATGTTGGTCGGGATGCCGCCCATCGCGTAGTGGCAGGTGGGGAAGACCGGGACGGGCTCCGTGTAGGGCTCCACACCGAGGTACGTGCGGGCGAACTCCGTGATGTCGGGCAGCTTCGCGTCGATGTGCGCCGGCTCGAGGTGGGTCAGGTCGAGGAGGACGTAGTCCTTGTTCGGCCCGGCGCCGCGGCCCTCGCGCACCTCGTTGGCCATGGACCGGGCCACGATGTCGCGGGGGGCGAGGTCCTTGATGGTCGGGGCGTAGCGCTCCATGAAGCGCTCGCCGTCGGCGTTGCGCAGGATCCCGCCCTCGCCGCGCGCGGCCTCGGAGACGAGGATGCCCAGCCCGGCCAGACCGGTCGGGTGGAACTGGATGAACTCCATGTCCTCGAGGGGCAGGCCGTTGCGGAACGCGATCGCCATGCCGTCGCCGGTGAGGGTGTGGGCGTTGGAGGTCGTCTTGTAGACCTTGCCGGCGCCGCCGGAGGCGAAGACCACCGACTTGGCCTGGAAGACGTGCAGCTCGCCGGACGCGAGGTCGTAGGAGACGACGCCGGCGACGCGGCGCTCACCGTCCACCTCGGTCATGATCAGGTCCAGGACGTAGTACTCGTTGTAGAACTCCACGTTGTGCTTGATGCAGCTCTGGTACAGCGTCTGGAGGATCATGTGGCCGGTGCGGTCCGCGGCGTAGCACGCACGGCGGACCGGTGCCTTGCCGTGGTCCCGGGTGTGCCCGCCGAAGCGGCGCTGGTCGATCTTGCCCTCGGGGGTGCGGTTGAACGGCAGGCCCATCTTCTCGAGGTCGAGGACGGCGTCGATGGCCTCCTTGGCCATCACCTCGGCGGCGTCCTGGTCGACGAGGTAGTCACCGCCCTTGATGGTGTCGAACGTGTGCCACTCCCAGTTGTCCTCCTCGACGTTGGCGAGGGCCGCGCACATGCCGCCCTGGGCCGCGCCGGTGTGCGAACGCGTGGGGTACAGCTTGGTCAGTACGGCAGTGCGGGAGCGCTGACCGGCCTCGATGGCGGCGCGCATACCGGCACCACCGGCGCCGATGATGACCACGTCGTACTTGTGAACCTGCATACCGGTTGTTCTTTCTGTTGGGTGTTCGGAAGATGTGCTGGCCGTCCGGTCGCCCTCGACCGGACGTCGGAGGCGGCCCGCGGGGGACGGGCCGCCTCCGACCGGACTCAGCCCGCGGTGCAGAAGCTCGCGAGCAGCGCGGGGTCCGCGCCGACCGGGCAGGGCTCGAAGGTGAAGATCACCAGGGTGCCGAGCAGGATCACGAAGGCGGACGTGGTGAAGAGGAAGACCTTCAGCCAGAACCGGGTCCGGTCCCGCTCCGAGTAGTCGTCGATGATCACGCGCAGGCCGTTGGTGCCGTGCAGCATCGCGAGCCACAGCAGGAGCATGTCGAAGACCTGCCAGAACGGGCTGGCCCACTTGCCGGCCACGAACGCGAAGTCCACCGCGTTCACGCCGCCCTCCGGACCCACCAGGTTGACCCACAGGTGGACGAAGACGAGGACGAGCAGGACCACGCCGGAGACGCGCATGAACAGCCACGCGTACATCTCGAAGTTGTTGCGACGGGAGGAGGAGCGGTTGTACTTGACACCGTTGACCTCGAGGTCCTTGCTCCGGGGGACCGAGATGCGTGCCTTGATCGGAGTGCTCATGGTGATTAACCCCCGAAGACGTGGGACAGGTGACGGATGAGGAACGGGATCATGACGACGACCCACAGCAGCAGGACGCCCCAGAGCATCTGCTTCTGGTACTTGGTGCCGCTGGACCAGAAGTCGACCATGATGATGCGCAGGCCGTTGAACGCGTGGTACACGATGGCCGCCACGAGGCCGGCCTCGCCGAGACCCATGACCGGGTTCTTGTACGTCGCCATGACCGCGTTGTAGGCCTCGGGCGAGACGCGCACGAGCGCGGTGTCCAGGACGTGGACCAGAAGAAAGAAGAAGATGGCCACGCCGGTGATGCGGTGGGCGACCCAGGACCACTGGCCATGGGCCTGGCCTCGGTACAGGGTGCCCTTGGATGTCTTCGCCACTGAAAAACCTCCCTGAGTCGCTCGCCGTCGTGCGCTCTTGAAATACCGGGAATTCGCACTGCGCACGACGTGAGCGGAGCCCTCCGGCTCTGTGTCGGATGATGCGCGAGTTCCCTCCTACGATACCAGCACCACGGGTGTTTACTGACAGCCTGTCCCTGGCCGGGACACGCGTTCCTCCGTGCCCGGCCGCCGTTCTCCGTGCGCTCCGCGGCGAGGTCGTACAGTGTTGTCCGTGACCTCCCCACTCGCCCACTTCCACCCCTTCATCCCTGCCGGAGGGGTCGGCTCCCGGCTCTGGCCCCTGTCCCGGGCCGACGCGCCGAAGTTCCTGCTGGACCTCACCGGCTCCGGCTCGTCGCTCCTGCGCGCCACCTACGACCGGCTCGCCGGGCTCGGCGGCGGCAGCGTCATGGTCGTGACCGGCCGCACGCACGCCGCGGCGGTGTGCCGGCAGCTCCCGGAGCTCTCGGCGGAGGACCTCGTGCTCGAGCCCTCCCCGAAGGACTCGGCGGCGGCCATCGGGCTGGCCTGCATGCTCGTCCAGCGCCGGGACCCCGAGGCGATCGTCGGCTCCTTCGCCGCCGACCACGTGATCGAGCCCGCCGGGGCCTTCCAGGACGCCGTGCGGGAGGCGGTGACCGCCGCGGCCACGGGACGGATCGTGACGATCGGGATCCCGCCGAGCTCCCCGGCCACCGGGTTCGGCTACATCCGGGCCGGGGCCCCGCTGGGGATCCCGGGGGCGCCGAACGCGCTGGGCGTCGAGGAGTTCGTCGAGAAGCCCGACGAGGACACCGCCCGGCAGTACGTGGCCGGGGGCAACCACACCTGGAACGCCGGGATGTTCGTGGCCCCGGCGTCGTTGATGCTGCGCCATCTCGCGGCGAGCGAGCCGGCGCTGCACGCCGGGCTGAGCGAGATCGCCGAGGCCTGGGGCACCCCGGCCCAGGACGAGGTCGTGGACCGGGTGTGGCCCGGGCTGCCGAAGATCGCGATCGACTACGCCGTGGCCGAGCCCGCGGCCGCGGCCGGGGACGTGGCCATGGTCCCGGCGAGCTTCACCTGGGACGACGTCGGGGACTTCGCCGCGATCCGGCGGCTCAACCACGTCGATCCCGAGACGGATCCCGACGTGACGGTCCTGGGCGACAACAGCCGGGTGCTCTCGGACAGCTCCAGCGGCATCGTCGTCTCGGACACGGGCCGGCTGATCGCCCTGATCGGGGTCGAGGACATCGTCGTGGTGGACACCCCGGACGCGCTGCTGGTGACCACCCGGGAGCACGCCCAGCGGGTCAAGGACGCCGTGGCCTCCCTGAAGCAGCGCGGCAACACGGACGTGCTCTGAAAACGGCCGGGGCCGTGCGCACCCGGGA
>NZ_JBISWJ010000018.1:0-10039 GCF_044462225.1 Kocuria kalidii
GCTCGGCCGGCCGGCACAGCTCCGCGACGGTCGGCGATGAGCCCGCCGCCGCTCCGGCCGGTCAGCCGAGCAGGACCACGTCCAGTCTCCGCGGCCCGTGCACGCCCTCGACCCGCTCGAGCTCGATGTCCGAGGTCGCGGACGGCCCGGAGATCATCGTGACCGGGGCCGTGGGCTCCACGCGGGCCAGGGCCTCCGGGATCAGCTCGACCACCGAGTCGAGCGGCACCACGCAGATGTGGTGGTCCGGGACCAGGCTGATCGCCCGGCGGCCCTCGTCGGCGCGGCCGGTCAGGAAGATCGTGCCGGTCTCGGCGCAGGACACGGTGGAGGAGGTGACCACGGCGTCCACGGCGTTGAGCTCCCGCACGCCGAGGGCCGAGGCCGCCCGGGCGTCGTTGGGGTCCACGATGACCCGCCGCATGCCGGACTCCTCGGGCAACCAGGAGCGGTCCAGGCCATCCGGCACCACGTAGCGGGCGGAGGCCCCGAGCAGCTCGGCGATCCGGGCGGGCAGGGACTCGGGCGTCTCGTGGTGCACGGCGGCCTTGTAGTCGACCAGCCGGTCCTCGAGCATCTCGACGAGCTCCTCGCGCGGGCGGTCCGAGGTGGACCGGTAGCTGCGCTCGACCTCCGGCACGGGCGGCGCGTCGTGCAGCGCCCCGCGGATCCGGGCCAGGATCTCGGTCTTGGCGTCGGTCATCGCGCTCCCCCGTTGGTGCGGTCATCGTCCCGGTCGTCGGTGCGGTCGTCGTCCCGGGGCTCGTGCGGCGCCGCGCCGCCGTCGTCCGGGCCGACTCCGGTGGCACCGGTGGCACCGGTGGCACCGCCGTCGGCGGCCACCCGCTGCTCGGTCTCGTCGGCGTGCTCGGCCCACCAGTTGCGGAAGGACTCCTTCGGCGGGGCGGGGATGTCCCGCTCGTCGGTCCAGCCGCCGGCCGCTCCGGGCAGCCAGCCGATCGCCCGGTCCCTGCCGGCCAGGGCCCGGCCCAGCGGCAGGGCCTTCTCGGCCAGGGCCATCCGCTTCCCGGAGGACATCACGAAGGACGCGCCCTTCATCATCAGATCCATCTCGGACGGGGCCTGCGGCCGGCGCCGGGAGCGGGTGGTGGCGGGTGCGCCGGCGTCGTCGGCCCGCTCCCCGTGCTGCGTGCGCACGTCCTCGTCGCGCAGGTGCACGAGGATCTCCGGGATGTTGATCTTCACGGGACAGACGTCGTAGCAGGCCCCGCACAGCGAGGACGCGTAGGGCAGCGAGGCGTTCTGCTCGGAGGTGATGCCGGTGAGCTGCGGGGAGAGGATCGCCCCGATCGGACCCGGATAGGTGGAGCCGTAGGCGTGCCCGCCGGCCTGCTCGTAGACGGGGCAGACGTTCAGGCACGCCGAGCAGCGGATGCAGTGCAGGGCCGAGCGCCCGGCGGGGTCGTCGAGCACCGCGGTCCGGCCGTTGTCGAGCAACACCACGTGCACGTCCTGCGGACCGTCGCCGGGCGTCACCCCGGTCCACATCGAGGTGTAGGGGTTCATCCGCTCCCCGGTCGAGGAGCGCGGGAGCAGCTGCAGGAACACCTCGAGGTCCTGGAACGTGGGCACGATCTTCTCGATGCCCATCACCGTGATGAGCGTGTCCGGCAGGGTCAGGCACATGCGGCCGTTGCCCTCGGACTCCACCACGGTCAGCGTCCCCGTCTCGGCCACGCCGAAGTTCGCCCCGGAGACCGCGACGGTCGTGGTGAGGAACTTCTCCCGCAGGTGGGACCGCGCCGTCTCGGCGAGGTCGCGCGGCTCGGACGTGAGCGACTCGTCCGTCTCGGGCATCTCCTGCAGGAAGATGTCGCGGATCTCGTGCCGGTTCTTGTGGATCGCCGGGACCAGGATGTGGGAGGACTTGTCGTGCCCCAGCTGGACGATCAGCTCGGCCAGGTCCGTCTCCGTGGCGGTGATCCCGTGCCCGGCCAGGTGCTCCTCGAGGCCGATCTCCTGGGTGGCCATGGACTTGACCTTGATGACGTCCGGGGAGCCGGTGGCCTGCACGAGCTCGGTGACGATCCGGTTGGCCTCGGCGGCGTCGCGCGCCCAGTGCACCGTGCCGCCGCGGGCGGTGACGTTCCGCTCGAACTCCTCGAGCAGCTCCGGCAGCTGCGCCATGACCCGCTCCTTGATGGCCGAGCCGGCGGCCCGCAGCTCCTGCCAGTCGGGGAGCTCCTCGACCACCCGGGTGCGCTTGCCGCGGATCGTGTGCGTGGCGTGGCGGATGTTGGCGCGCATCTGCGGATTGCCGAGCTCGGACTTCGCGGCGGCGGGGAACGCCGTGCGCGCGTGCAGGTTCCCCTGCCCGTGGACGGGGCGCACGGCGGGCATGCCCAGGGCGGTGCGGCTCATCGGGTGCCTCCTGCGGCGCCGGCGGACTGCGCGGACGGACGGGACGACCCCGCGCGGCGCGCCCCCGGGCCCGGGATGGACAGCTCCACCGGCCCGGAGACGTCGAGCGGGTTCTCGCGGGTGGAGGCGAGGATCTCGGCGAAGTGCAGCGTGGCCACTCCCGTGTCCCGGCGGGCCATCGCCCCGCCCAGGTGCATCAGGCAGGAGGCGTCCCCCCCGGTGCACAGCTCGGCGCCGGTGGAGACGATGTTGCCGATCTTCTCCTCGGCCATCGCCGCGGAGACGTCCGGATTCTTGAAGGAGAAGGTCCCGCCGAACCCGCAGCACTCCTCGGCGTCGGGCAGCTCGACGAACTCGAGCCCCCCGACGGACCGGACCAGGTCCTTCTGCCGGTCCCCCAGGTGCAGCAGCCGCATGCCGTGGCAGGACGGGTGGTAGGTCACCCGGTGCGGGAACCAGGAGCCCAGCTGCGCGGCCGCGTCCGTCACGCCGAGCACGTCGACCAGCAGCTGCGAGAGCTCGTAGGTGGTCGCGGCGACGGTCGCGGCGTCCTGCGCGAGTGCCTCGTCCCCGCCGGCGCGGGCGATCATCGGCTGCTGGTGACCCAGGGAGGCCACGCAGGAGCCGGAGGGCGCCACGGCCACGTCGTAGTCCGCGGCGGTGAAGGCCGCGACGTGGTTGCGGACCACGGGCAGGGCGTCGTCGAAGTAGCCGCTGTTGACGTGCATCTGGGAGCAGCAGCCCTGCCCGGGCGGGAACACCACCTCGTGCCCGAGCCGCTCGAGCACCCGCACGGTGGCCAGCGCGACCTTCGGGTACATCGCGTCCACGATGCACGTGGCGAACAGGGCGATTCTCATGCGGCCTCCGAGAACGGGGACAAATAACGGCGAGAGGGGACGACGACGCTGCGCCACCTGTGGTCTGACCATGCTAGACCGGTGAGACCTGTCACACAATCGGCACCGACAGCCCTGCCCTGCAGCCACCGGATCGGCTGGGTACCGCCGCTCCGGCGCGCGAGATCCGCTCCCTAGACTGGAGCGCACCTCACCTACCGTCAGGAGCCGCCCGTGCCCACGGCCTCGCGCATGTACACCGTCGTCCTCGACTGGCTCGAGGAGCGCCTGCGCTCGGGCGAGATCTCGGTGGGCGACAAGCTGCCCGGGGAGCGCCACCTGGCCGAGGAGTTCGGCATTTCCCGCGCCTCGGTGCGCGAGGCGATCCGGATCCTCGACGCCATGGGACTGGTCCGGTCCTCCACCGGGTCCGGTCCGAGCGCCGGTGCCATCGTCATCTCGGAGCCCTCGGCCGCGCTCGGGTGGGCGCTGCGGATGCACGTGGCCACCCGCTCGCTGCCCGTCCGGGACCTGGTGCAGACCCGTCTCCTGCTCGAGACGCAGTCCGCCCGCGAGGCGGCCGCGGCCCCCGACAGCCCCGAGCGCTCCGCGGCGCTCGGGCGGGCGGCCGAGCTGGTCGCGGCCATGGAGGAGCCGGCCCTGCCGGACGAGGATTTCCACGCGCACGACGCGCAGTTCCACGTACTCCTGGCCTCCCTGGCCGGCAACGTGGTGGTGGAGACGGTCATGGCCTCGCTGCGCCAGGCCACCATCGGTTACGTGCAGGAGACGGTGGCGGGCATCGCGGACTGGCCGGCCGTGCGCCGCACCCTGCAGGACCAGCACCGCGGCATTCTCGAGTCGTTCCAGCAGCGCCGCGGCGAGGACGCCGCCGCGGCGCTGCACCACCACATCACCTGGTTCTTCGGCCACAGCGACGTCGCCCAGGACCGATAGGACGGGACCGTCGGGGCGAACCGGACCGACCGGATCGGGCGGCACCGGCAGGGCTGAGCGGATGCGTGCAGGAAGACGAGAGCGGCCCCACCGGAGACGGTGGGGCCGCTGCGCTCGTCCGCGAGATTGCACGGTAGGGGGCCGTCGGCCGAGGGGGTGCAAGGTGATCCAGGCCTTGCGCGGCCGCGTCCCGGTCCAGGGGGGACTGTCCCGGGGCGGCCCCCTACCGTGAGCAGGTCGGTGGACCATCCGGTCCGGAGCTCGGCCTCATGGGGGGTCGGGCCGTGCACCGTGGGGATGTCTCTCGATCATCCACCGACTTCTTCTTCTCTGCTCGCACTACTGATCATGCCGTGTTTGCTAATGCAGATGAATATACTTTCGTCTACAAGTGCCGTGGACTTCCGTCCCGGGATCGGGCGCCGAAGGTCGACGGCGGCTCAGAGATCGCGCAGCTGCGGATCCACGAGACCGTTCTGGTACGCCTTGATGAGCGCCTGCACGCGGTCGCGGACGCCGAATTTCTCGCAGACCCGGCCGAGGTAGGCCTTCACGCTGCCCTCGGAGACGTGCATCTGCTCGGCGATCTCCCGGTTGCTGAGCCCCTGCGCCAGGAGCGTGACCGTCTCCATCTCCCGCTCCGTCAGCAGTGCGCGCAGGCCGTCGTCCGCCGCGCGCGCCTGCTGCTGGCCGGGAACGGAGATGACGTTGTCCGCGAGCGCGCGGGCGATCGCCGGGGAGAGGGCGATCTCGTTGTCGAGCACCTGGTGGACCGCGGTGATGATCTCTTCGGGCCGGGCGTCCTTGACGAGGTAGCCGGCCGCACCGGCGCGCAGGGCCGGCACCACGAACTCCAGGGTGGAGAACGTGGTGAGGGCCAGCACCTTGGACCGCGGGCTGCGCGCGGTGATCTCCCGGGTGGCCTCGATGCCGTCCATCACGGGCATCTTCATGTCCATCAGCACCACGTCCGGGTCGCACGCCAGGCATCGGTCGACGGCCTCACGTCCGTTGGACGCCGTCCCGATCACCTCGAACCCGGGTTCGGCCGAGAAGAAGGACTTCAGGGCCTCCAGCATCAGCGGCTGGTCGTCCACGACAAGCACTCTGCAATCAGTCACCCGGCCAGTCTATTTTCGCTTGTCCCCTAAAGTGCAATGCGTCATATTCGACTTAAGTCACAAACGGTCTGGACAAAGGTTGCTAGGTCCGACCTGTTAACGTTGGCAACATTGACTTCACCAGGGCAGCACACCCCCCTCGTGGCGGGGACATCTCTCCCCCCGACCCCAGCCACACCCCCCGATCCGGTGCTGTTCTCGTGACTCAAGGAGCCCATCATGACCAAGAAGAAGCTTGCCACCGCCGTCGCCTCCGCCGCCCTCGCGGCGTCCTTCATCGTCGGCCCTGCGGCCCCTGCGAACGCCCTCGTGGTGCAGAAGCCGCAGGCTCCCGGTTACGTCATGTGTGGCTGGTTCCCGTTCCTTTGCCGATGATTATTCCTCGAGTGCGGTACACCATAGGGTGTGACTGACATAGCGACACTCGCAGAGCGACCACCTCGCACAGCCCCGAAGACATCGTTCTTCCACGCCGAGCCCATCGGCATGTGGCTGTCCGTGGTGGTCGTTCTGTATGCCGGCGTGATCATGCTGACGCAGCTCCAGTACCTGCTCCAGCATTTCACGGGTAACACCAACGTCGATCTGATGCTGACCCTGGACGCGATCCTCTCATCGGCAGCGATCGGCATGATCGCCTGGCGGTCGACCTATGCGTCCGTCGCTTCGGTGGCGTGCCTGGTCACCTCGTTCCTGACCCAGTACCAGGCCTCCGTCATCATCACCATCTGCGTGGTCACGGCGGCAGTGGCGGCCACGGCGACGCGGAAGTTCCTGGTCGTCCACCTTCTCGTGTACCTGGCGTGGGCGGTCGCTTCCTCCGTGTTTCCCGGACCGTTCAACTCCGCGTTGTTCTGGTTCTCCTTCAACGGACTGCTCGTGTCGACCCTGGCCGGCTCCGCCGTCAGGTACTTCCAGGGCCAGCGACGCAAGAACGAGGAGCGGGTCCGCGACCTGGAGATCCTCAACGAGCGGCTCCGTGAGGACGAGCGCCAGGCCCTGGCCCGGGACCTGCACGACGTCGTCGCCCACGAACTCACCCTGATCACGATGCAGACCATGAGCCGGCGCCGCTCCGAGGACGTCGGAGAGCTGCACCAGGTCGTGGAGACCGTGGAGAGCGCGGCGCGGTCGGCCCTGCACGAGCTGCGGGTCATGCTGCGGCTGCTGCGGGACGAGAACGACGGCGACCACCCGCG
Organism: Kocuria kalidii; assembly: GCF_044462225.1. NCBI lineage: Bacteria > Bacillati > Actinomycetota > Actinomycetes > Micrococcales > Micrococcaceae > Kocuria > Kocuria kalidii. Next base: position 6,499 of record NZ_JBISWJ010000018.1, read on the forward strand.
GGACGTGACCGGTGCGGGCCTGGCCATCGGCAGCCTGGAGCACGTGGTCACGTCCCTCGTGGCAAGCCTCCGGGATCTGCGCTTCGAGCCGGAGGTCGTCGTCACCGGGGACCTCGAGGCGATGCCCACGACCGTGCGCGGCACGGCCGCCCGCATCCTGCAGGAGTCGGTCACCAACATCATCAAGTACGCCCCGCGCGAGTCGCGCTGCCGGATCGAGGTGGCGGCGGACCAGCACGAGCTGCGCCTGCGCGTCTCCAACCCCCTGCTCCGGCAGAAGCCCCCCGGGGGCGCCTCGTCGGAGCTGTCCTCCGGGATGGGCCTGCGGGGGATCACCGAGCGCGTCTCCCTGCTGGGCGGGCACGCCGAGAGCGGTCCCGAGAACGGGCAGTGGGTCCTGGACGTGAGCCTGCCCGTGGACGGCCGGGAGGCGCTGTGACCGGTCGCGCCGCGCCGGATCCCGGGCTGCCGCGGCGCGTGGCGGACGTCGTGGCCGGCATCCCGCCGGGCCGGGTGCTGTCCTACCGGGACGTCGCCGAGCTGGCCGAGTGCCGCTCGCCGCGCCTGGTGGGCACGGTCATGGCGCGCAACCCGACCGGGGACGAGCTCCCGTGGTGGCGGGTGGTCACCGTGCAGGGCACCCTCGCCGACCACCTGCAGACCGAGGCCCGGGAACGGTACCGGGAGGAGGGCACGCCCCTGCGCGAGGACGACCGGCACCTCGTGCGCGTGGACATGGACCGCGCCCTGTGGACCCCAGATCCTCCCGAGGCGTGAGCCCGCTCAGTAGTCCGGCGGGCCCGCGACCTCGAAGAAGGTGCTCTCCGGGTCGAAGGTGCGGCCGGTGAGCCGCTCGAACGCCTCGACGTAGCGCGCCCGGGTCCGTTCCACGACCGGTTCCGGCAGCGGCGGGACGGGGCCCTTCCCGTTCCAGCCGGACTCGTCCGAGCGCAGCCAGTCCCGCACGTACTGCTTGTCGAAGGAGGGCTGCGCCTGGCCCGGCGCGTAGGTCTCGGCGTCCCAGAACCGGGAGGAGTCGGGGGTGAGCACCTCGTCCCCGAGGGTGATGGCGCCGCGGTAGGAGTCCAGGCCGAACTCCACCTTGGTGTCCGCCACGATGATGCCGCGCTCCCGGGCGATCTCCTCGGCGGCGGTGTAGATCGTCAGGGTCAGCTCGCGCAGCCGGTCCGCCACGGCGTGACCGACCACGTCGGCCATCTCCTGGAACGTGACGGGCAGGTCGTGCTCGCCCACCTCCGCCTTGCCGGTCGGGGTGAAGATCGGCGCGGCGAGCCGGTCGCCGTCCACGAGCCCCGGGGGCAGCGTGATCCCGCAGACCTCGCCGGTCTCCCGGTAGTCCTTGAGCCCGGAACCGGTCAGGTAGCCGCGGGCGATGCACTCGACGGGGAACATCGACAGGTTCTTGCAGACGATCGCCCGGCCCCGGACGGACTCGGGCACGTCGGTGGTGAGCACGTGGTTGGGCACGTCCGCGAGCTGCTCGAACCACCACAGGGACAGCTGCGTGAGGATCTTGCCCTTGTCGGGGATCTCCGTCGGGAGGATCTCGTCGAACGCGCTGATCCGGTCGGTCGCCAGCACCAGCACGGAGCCCGCCCGGTACTCGGCGTCGTCGTAGATGGCCACGCCCGTGGCCCGCAGCCGCGACCCGTCGGGGACGTAGAGCTCACGGACCTTGCCGGAGTAGATGTGCGTCCACCCGGGGATCTCCGGCGGGGTGGTGACCGTTCCCTGCTCGCTCATGCCTGCTCCTGCCGGGTCCGGGCGCCGGGGACGGTGACGAGGCCCCGGGCGGCCTTCAGCGCGATGTCGGTGCGGTGCTGGGAGCCCTCGAGGGCCACGAGGCCCACTCCCCGGTAGGCGCGCTCGCGGGCGTCCTCGAGGTCCGCCCCGAGGGCGACGACGGCGAGCACGCGCCCGCCCGCGGACACGATCCGGCCGGCGTGCTCGCCCTCGCGGGCCACCGCGGTGCCGGCGTGCAGCACGTGCACGGCCTCGAGCGCCCCCGCCTCGTCCAGCCCGCCGATCGGGTCGCCCTTCCGGGGGCTGTCGGGGTAGTCCTGCGCGGCGACGACCACGGCGACGGCCGTCTCGGTCCGCCAGCGCAGCCGTTCCGCCTCGTCGAGGCGACCGGACGCGGCGTCGTGCAGGAGCCGGCCGAGCGGGGTGGTGAGCCGGGCCAGCACGGCCTGGGTCTCGGGGTCCCCGAACCGGGCGTTGAACTCGATGACCCGCAGCCCGCGGGAGGTCACGGCCAGCCCGCAGTACAGCACCCCCACGAACGGGGTGCCCCGGCGGCGCAGCTCGTCGACCGTCGGGCGGGCCACGCGCTCCACGACCTCGTCCACGAAGCCCTGCGGCAGCCACGGCAGCGGCGTGTAGGCGCCCATCCCGCCGGTGTTGGGGCCTTCGTCGTCGTCGTGGATCCGCTTGAAGTCCTGGGCGGGGCTCAGCGGGATCACGCGGGTGCCGTCGGTGAGCACGAACAGGGACACCTCGGGGCCGTCGAGGAACTCCTCGACCACCACGGACCCGCCCGCCGCGAAGCACGCGGCGGCGTGCTCCAGCGCGGCCGCGCGGTCGGAGGTGACGACCACGCCCTTGCCGGCGGCGAGCCCGTCGTCCTTGACCACGTAGGGGGCGCCGAAGGTGTCGAGGGCGTCGGCGGCCTCGTCCTCCGTGGTGGCGACCCGCGCCATGGCGGTGGGCACCCCGGCGGACGCCATGACCTCCTTGGCGAACGCCTTGGAGCCCTCGAGCCGTGCGGCCGCCCGTGCGGGGCCGAAGACGGCGAAGCCGGCCTCGCGCAGGGCGTCGGCCACGCCGGCGACCAGCGGGGCCTCGGGCCCGACGACGACGAGGTCCACCGCGAGCTCGCGCGCCAGCGCGGTGGCCGCGGCGGGGTCGTCGGCGTCCACGGCGTGCACCGGGACGAGCTGGGCGATCCCCGCGTTGCCCGGCGCGCCGTGCACCTGCTCGACCTCGGGATCGGCCAGCAGAGCGCGGATGATTGCGTGTTCGCGGCCCCCGGGGCCCAGTACCAGAACCTTCACGCCCTCAGGCTAGTTGGCGGCACCGGCATCTGACACATCGTCGCGCGCTCCGGGGCACAACCTCCCAGTGTAGGTAAGCGCCCTGATGGTCGTCATGCAGTTCCCGCGGCCCGGAGACTTCCTCGGACATCTTCCCTGGTGACCCGGCTCACAGTCCTACCGTGGAGGCATGAACACGAACAAGCGAGTCATGGCAGCGTCCGCAGCAGCGATCCTGGGCCTCTTCGTGGCCGGCTGCGACGACACGGAGACGGAGGCCCCGGCCGAAGCCCCGGCGGAGACCGTCCCCGAGAACGAGTTCGCGGAGACCGAGATGGGCGCCGACCCGATGGCCACGGAGACCGGGATGGGCTCCGAGCCCACCACCGGGGCGACGGGCATGAGCGACGCGGCGACCACCGGCGCGGTTCCCGAAGGGGACGCCGGCGAGACCGGCAGCTGACCCTACCTCGACCACCGCCCCGGGG
>NZ_JBISWJ010000019.1:0-18924 GCF_044462225.1 Kocuria kalidii
CGGGACCCCGCTGACATACTGGGGCCATGCAGACCTTCACCTCGGACCGTGCCGTGGACCTCGCCGTGCTCGAGCGCAGCGGCTTCGTCGAGTCCCGCCACCGCGGCTCCGCCGTGGTCCTGGACCCGGACGGGGGCGTGGCGGTGGAGCTGGGCGACATCGGCACCCCGGTCTTCCCCCGCTCCACGCTCAAGCCCTTCCAGACCATCGCCGCCATGAAGGCGGGGGTCCCGCTGCGCGGAGCCCAGGTGGCCATCGCCTCCGCCTCCCACATCGGGGCCTTCGAGCAGCTCGACGCCGTGAGCTCGATCCTCGGGGCCGCCGGGCTGACCGAGGACGCGCTGCAGTGCCCGCCGGACTGGCCGGAGGACGAGGAGGTCCGCACGGAGCTCGTCCGGTCAGGGCGCGGCAAGGCCAGGATCTGCATGAACTGCTCCGGCAAGCACGCCGCCTTCCTGTGGGCCTGCACCGAGAACGACTGGCCCACGGACAGCTACCTCGATCCCGAGCACCCCCTGCAGCGGACCGTGCTGGAGACCGTCGAGGAGTTCTCCGGCGAGCGCGTGGCGCACGTGGGCGTGGACGGCTGCGGCGCACCCCTCGCGGCGATCTCCCTGACCGGCCTGGCCCGTGCGTACTCGACCCTGGGCCGGGCCGCGGGCAACCTGAGGGCCGACGCCCGCGCGGCCACGGTGTCCCAGTGCATGCTCGACTACCCCGAGCTCGTGCACGGGCCGGGAAGGTACAACACCGTGGTGATGGAGGAGCTGGACGTCGTGGCGAAGCTCGGCGCGGAGGGCGTGCTCGCGATCGGCACCCGCGGCGGGTGGTCGGTGGCGCTCAAGGTCCTGGACGGCGGCTCCCGCGCCAACGCCCTCGTGGGCCTGAGCCTGCTCGCCCACGCCGGGGCCGTGCCCGCCCCGGCGGCCGCCGCCGTGCTCGGGCGGGTCGTGCGCCCCGTCATGGGCGGTTCCCGTCCCGTGGGCCGCCTCCGCCTGGCGGAGCCCCTGCTGGAGCTGCTCGGTCCGGAGCTGGTCCGGGCGCTCGGGCAGGACTGACCCGTGGCCCGCCGCCGCATCGACCCCGCGGACGGGTCCCTGGCCCTGAGCACCTGGCGCGCGGACCCCGACGGCACCCCGCGCCCGGCCCTGGCCACCGCGGTGCGCTACTCCCTCGAGGAGCTCGCGGAGCGTGTCCCCGGCAACAGCGTGGAGGTGCGCGTCCCGCCCTTCGGCGTGACCCAGTGCGTGGCCGGGCCGCGGCACACCCGCGGCACGCCGCCCAACGTCGTCGAGACCGACGCCCGCACCTGGCTCGGCCTCGTGACGGGTTCCGTGACCTGGGCCGAGGCCGTCGCCGCGGGCGCCGCTGTGGCCTCGGGCACACGGACCGATCTCGCGGACGCCCTGCCCCTCTTTCCCCGGTAGCCTGGAGGGCATGAGTTCCACACCCTCCTCCCCCTCCGCGCGCCCGTCTCCGCGGAAGGGTCCGCGCCGGCGCCGCCGGCAGCGGACGGTCGCGCCGCTGGCGGCCTCCGGCAGCCAGCAGATGACCCTGCGCCGGGCTCCCAACATCTGGGCGTTCGTCCTGCTCGGCGGCGTCCTCGGCGCCGTGGTGGGAGTGCTCGTGGGGCTCTCGGGCGGAGGCAGCGCCCAGTTCACGCAGGGGGCGGTGACCCTGTTCATGGTCTCCGTGTGCACGGTGCTGGGCCTGGGGGCGGGGGCCGTCGTGGCCCTCGTGCTGGACCGCGTCTCCGTGGCCCGCGCGCGAGCCGTCACCACCGAGGTCGTGGACGGGGACGAGGACGACTCCGCCGGTGCGCCGGCGGACGGCCCCCGGCCCACCGACCCCCGAGCTTGAGAGAAGGCTGATCGACGTGGTTCGCCCTGATGGACAACTCAGCCACGACCTGCTCCCCGGAGAGAAGGGCCCCCAGGACGCGTGCGGCGTGTTCGGCGTGTGGGCCCCCGGCGAGGAGGTCGCGAAGCTGGCCTACTACGGCCTCTACGCCCTGCAGCACCGGGGTCAGGAGTCCGCCGGCATCGCCGCGAGCGACGGTCACCGCATCGCGGTGTACAAGGACATGGGGCTGGTCTCGCAGGTCTTCGACGAGGCGACCCTCACCACCCTGACCGGGCACCTGGCCGTGGGCCACTGCCGGTACTCGACCACGGGCGGGTCCTCCTGGGCGAACGCCCAGCCCACTCTGGGGGCCACCCCGCACGGGACCGTGGCGCTCGCGCACAACGGCAACCTCACCAACTCCGCGGAGCTCTACGAGCAGCTCATGGACAAGTCGGGCTTCCCCTCCCAGGGCGAGATGGCGCAGGGCAACACCACGGACACGGCGCTGGTCACCGCGCTGCTGGCCGAGCACCCGCACGGCTCGCTCGAGGACGCGGCCATGCACCTGCTCCCCCAGCTCGTGGGCTCCTTCTGCCTGGCCTTCATGGACGAGAACACCCTCTACGCCGCCCGCGACCCGCAGGGAATCCGCCCGCTGGTCCTCGGCCGGCTCGACCGGGGCTGGGTGGTGGCCTCGGAGACCGCGGCGCTGGACATCGTCGGGGCGTCGCTGGTCCGCGAGATCGAGCCGGGCGAGTTCGTGGCGGTCGACGAGCACGGTCTGCGCTCCCAGCGCTTCGCCGAGACCCGCCGCGCCGCGTGCGTGTTCGAGTACGTCTACCTGGCTCGCCCGGACACGACCATCAACGGCCGCTCCGTGTACGAGTCCCGCGTGGAGATGGGCCGCCGGCTCGCCCGGGAGCACTGGGTCGACGCGGACCTCGTCATGCCGACCCCCGAGTCCGGGACCCCGGCCGCGATCGGCTACGCCGAGGAGTCCGGCATCCCGTTCGGCAACGGGCTGGTCAAGAACGCCTATGTGGGACGAACGTTCATCCAGCCCTCGGACACCATCCGCCAGCTCGGCATCCGGCTGAAGCTCAACCCGTTGAAGTCCGTGGTGGCCGGCAGGCGGCTCGTGGTCATCGACGACTCGATCGTGCGCGGCAACACCCAGCGCGCCCTGATCCGGATGCTCCGGGAGGCCGGGGCCGCCGAGATCCACGTGCGCATCTCCTCGCCGCCCATCAAGTGGCCGTGCTTCTACGGCATCGACTTCGCGTCCCGCGCCGAGCTGATCGCCAACGGCCTCGGGGTCGAGGAGATCCGGGCGTCCCTCGGGGCCGACTCCCTCGGCTACATCTCCGAGGACGGGATGATCGAGTCGACCCTGCAGGGGCGCGGCGAGCTGTGCACCGCGTGCTTCTCCGGGACCTATCCCACCCGCCTGCCGGACGCGGACAAGCTGGGCAAGAACGTCTTCGAGACCCGCACGCCGGTGGACTCCTCGCCCCGCCGGGCGGCGGCCGGACCGGGCGTGGCGCAGCGTCCGGAGCACGCCTCCGCGGTGTCCATCGACACCCGTCCCTCGGCCACCGACGGACTCTCCCCCCGGCACGCCGGGGGCACGAGAATCTCCGACGCGGACCCCGGCACGCAGGAGACCTCCACCGGGTGCGACCCCGGACCGGACTCCGACCTCGAGGACCTGCTCCTGCCGGAGGACCGGATCCCGGCCGAGCCCACCACCGCGCCGGCCTCCCGGCCCGCAGCCCGGCCCAGCACCCCGCACCAGACCGCCCAGCACCAGACCGCGAAGGACGCCTGACATGGCCCAGTCCCCCTCCTCCACGAACCGCACCGTCACCTACGCCAGCGCGGGCGTGGACGTCGAGGCGGGAGACCGCGCCGTGGAGCTCATGAAGAGCGCGGTCAAGGCCACGCACACCCCGGGCGTGGTCGGCGGGGTCGGCGGGTTCGCCGGTCTGTTCGACGTCTCGGAGCTGCTCGCCTACCGCAGGCCCTACCTCGCCACCTCGACCGACGGCGTGGGGACGAAGGTCGCAATCGCCCAGACCCTCGACGTGCACGACACGATCGGCTTCGACCTCGTGGGCATGGTGGTCGACGACATCGTCGTGGTGGGCGCCAAGCCGCTGTACATGACCGACTACATCGCGACGGGCCGTGTGGTGCCCGAGCGCATCGCGGACATCGTGCGCGGCATCGCAGCGGCCTGCGAGCAGGCCGGCACCGCCCTGGTCGGCGGCGAGACCGCCGAGCACCCGGGACTGCTGCGCCCGGACGAGTACGACGTGGCGGGCGCCGCCACCGGCGTGGTCGAGGCCGACGAGCTGCTGGGCCCGGATCGCGTGCGCGCCGGGGACGTGGTCATCGGCATGGCGTCCTCCGGGCTGCACTCCAATGGGTACTCCCTGGTCCGCAAGGTCATCAACGTGGCCGGGTGGTCCCTGGACCGCCAGGTCTCCGAGCTGGGCCGCACCCTGGGCGAGGAGCTGCTCGAGCCCACCCGTGTCTACGCCGCCGACGTCCTCGACCTCGCGGCCGCCTTCCCCGTCAACGGTCCCGGCCGGACCACGGGCCACGGCGTCCGCGGCTTCAGCCACGTGACCGGCGGCGGTCTCGCCGCGAACCTCGCCCGCGTGCTGCCCGCCGGGCTCGAGGCGACGGTGGACCGCAGCACGTGGGAGCTGCCCGCGATCTTCCAGCTGATCGGCCAGCTCGGCAACGTCCCGCTGCCGGACCTCGAGCGGACCCTCAACCTCGGCGTGGGCATGGTCGCGATCGTCGACCCGTCGGTCGCCGAGGACGCCGTCGCCCACCTCACGGCGCGCGGCCTGAGCTCGTGGGTCATGGGCACCGTGGCCGAGATCGACCCGGACGCCGACCACGGCGGCCCCGACCGGGTGCAGGGCGCCAAGGGCGTGGACGGCGGCGCCGTGCGCATGGTCAGCACCTACGCCCGCTGACCGCCCCGGGGAGCACGGCGAACGCCCCGTCGGCCTCGGGTGGCCGGCGGGGCGTTGCGGGGGACGCAAAGAAGGTGCTCGTCCTGGACGGGCACCTGGTTGCGCGATATCGGTGGAGACGAGCGGAGCTCCCGGTGCTTACCGGCGGAAGTCCTCGTCGTAGTCGTCGGCGTACTTGTCGACGTAGGCCGAGTAGTCGTCCTCGTCCTCCTCGACGGTCTCCTCGACCGGTTCCCGCAGCGGGGGCATCTGCTCGCTGCCGCGCAGTTCCCGCTGGAGTGCCGTGAGGTCGGTCTGCGGGCTGAAGTACTTCATCTCCCGCGCCTGCCGTGTCGCCTTAGCCTTTTGACGGCCGCGCCCCATGGCGTGACCCCCTCTGTCTCTTGGTCCGGACGGCGGCACTCAGGCACAGAGTACGGCCCCGGAAATGTCGTATGAATGGTTCGTGAGACCAGGGTACATGGTTTGTCAGCCCCTCGCGCCCGGCCCCGCGCCCGGGCGCGGGACTGTCGGCAACCTCACGGGAGGCGCCCCGGACGGGGTCCGGGGCCGCGCGGTGGCGGACCCCGGCCGGGCTCCCCCGGCGGTGGCCCGCCACCCCTGCCGAGCGGATCTCAGCCCGCGGCGCGGGCCTCCCCGGCGGCGGCGGTGACGGTGAGCCCGTCCGCCACGACGTCGGCGTCGACGTCCACCCGGACGGTGTCGCCGTCGGTGACCGCTCCGGAGAGGATCGCCCTGGCGAGCTTGTCGCCGATCTCGCGCTGCACGAGCCGGCGCAGCGGACGCGCGCCGTAGGCCGGGTCGTACCCGGTGATGCCCAGCCACTCGGTCGCCGCCGGTGTGACCTCCAGGCTCAGGCGGCGCTGCCCGAGGCGCTCGGCCAGCTGGGCGACCTGGATGTCCACGATCCGGCTCAGGTCGGCCGTGGAGAGCGGCTCGAACAGGATCACGTCGTCGAGCCGGTTGAGGAACTCGGGCTTGAACGAGGCGTTGACCACGTTCATCACCGCCTGCCTCTTCGTCTCCTGCTCGACGGTCTGGTCCACCAGGAACTGGCTGCCCAGGTTGGAGGTGAGGATGAGGATCACGTTGCGGAAGTCCACCGTGCGCCCCTGCCCGTCGGTGAGCCGGCCGTCGTCGAGGACCTGCAGCAGGATGTCGAAGACGTCCGGGTGGGCCTTCTCGATCTCGTCGAGCAGGACCACCGAGTACGGCCGGCGCCGCACGGACTCGGTGAGCTGCCCGCCCGCCTCGTAGCCGACGTAGCCGGGAGGGGCGCCGACCAGCCGGGACACCGTGTGCTTCTCGCCGTACTCGGACATGTCGATCCGCACCAGCGCGCGCTCGTCGTCGAACTGGAACTCCGCCAGGGACTTCGCGAGCTCGGTCTTGCCCACGCCGGTGGGGCCCAGGAACAGGAACGAGCCGATCGGCCGGTCCGGGTCGGAGATGCCGGCGCGGGAGCGGCGCACGGCGTCCGCGACGGCCCGCACGGCCCGGTGCTGGCCGATGAGCCGCTTCCCGAGCACCTCCTCCATGTGCAGCAGCTTGTCGGTCTCGCCCTGGAGCATGCGCCCGGCGGGGATGCCGGTCCAGGCCGAGATCACCTCGGCGACGTCGTCGGCCGTGACCTCCTCCGAGACCATGGTGTCGTGCGGGGCGGAGGTGTCCTCCTGCTCCTGGGCGACGTCGAGCTCCTTCTGCAGGGCCGGGATCTCCCCGTAGAGCAGCCGGGAGGCCTCCCCGAGGTCGCCCTGGCGCTGGGCCATCTCGGCCTGCGAGCGCAGGTTGTCGATCCGCTCCTTGAGGTCGCCGACCCGGTTCAGGCCGGCCTTCTCCGCCTCCCAGCGGGCGTTGAGCGCGTCCAGGTCGGCCTTCCTGTCCGCCAGCTCCTGCCGCAGCGCCGCGAGCCGCTCGACCGACGCCGGGTCGGTCTCGCGCTCCAGCGCGAGCTCCTCCATGGTCAGGCGGTCGACGTCGCGGCGCAGCTGGTCGATCTCCTCCGGTGCGGAGTCGATCTCCATGCGCAGCCGGGAGGCGGCCTCGTCGACCAGGTCGATGGCCTTGTCCGGGAGCTGCCGGCCCGGGATGTACCGGTTGGACAGCGTGGCCGCGGCGACGAGGGCGGAGTCCGCGATCTGCACCTTGTGGTGGGCCTCGTAGCGCTCCTTGAGGCCGCGCAGGATCGCCACCGAGTCCTCGACGGAGGGCTCGCCCACGTAGACCTGCTGGAAGCGCCGCTCGAGGGCGGCGTCCTTCTCGATGTTCTCGCGGTACTCGTCCAGGGTGGTCGCGCCGATCAGGCGCAGCTCGCCGCGGGCCAGCATGGGCTTGAGCATGTTCCCGGCGTCCATCGAGCCCTCGGCGGCGCCGGCGCCGACCACGGTGTGGATCTCGTCGATGAACGTGACGACCTGGCCCTCGGACTGCTTGATCTCCTCGAGTACGGCCTTGAGCCGCTCCTCGAACTCGCCGCGGTACTTCGCACCGGCCACCATGGACCCGAGGTCCAGGGAGATCAGCGTCTTGCCGCGCAGGGACTCGGGGACGTCCCCGGCCACCATGCGCTGGGCGAGGCCCTCGACGACGGCGGTCTTGCCGACGCCGGGCTCACCGATCAGGACGGGGTTGTTCTTCGTGCGGCGCGAGAGCACCTGCACCACCCGCCGGATCTCGGAGTCCCGCCCGATGACGGGGTCCAGCTTGCCCTCGCGGGCCATGGCGGTCAGGTCGGCACCGAACTTCTCGAGCGCCTGGAACGTGCCCTCGGGGTCGGGAGTGGTGACCCGGCGGTCCCCTCGCACGGACGGGACGGCGGTCCTGAGCTGCTCGGGGCCGGCGCCCGCGCCGCACAGGACCTCCCCGACCCTCCCCTCGTGCTGGGCGAGGCCGTACAGGAGGTGCTCGGTGGAGATGTACTCGTCCCCGAGGGACTTGGCGAACTGCTCCGCGGCCTGGAGGACCTGCAGCGCGCCCCGGTTGAACTGGGCCTGCGCCGTGGAGGACCCGGAGGCGGAGGGCAGGGCCTTGATGGCGGCGCTGGCCTGCGCGGAGACGGCGTCGACGTCGGCCCCGGTGGCCTTCAGGACGGCGACGGCCACCCCCTCGCGCTGGTCCAGGAGGGCCTTCAGGAGGTGGGCGGGCTCGACCTGGGGATTGCCCGCGGTCGAGGCGTTGGCGGAGGCGGCGGAGAGCGCCTCCTGGGACTTGGTGGTGAACTTGGTCTCCACTGCGGCTCCTTGAGGACGGACGGACGGGGACGAACCGACCCGGGCGACCCGCGCTGACGAATGCGGTCGGGCAGTTCAGCTAACCTGAGTCTATCGCACTCAACCCTGGGTGGACAGGACGTATTCCCGCAGCTCCCCGGACGAGGGAGCGCCGTCCGCCACCGCTCCGTCCACCACCGCTCCGGAGCACCACCGCTCCGGAGCACCGCGGCCCGGGCGTGCCACCGCCGCGGAACCCCTGCGCTGCCCCGGCGTCGGCACGGCACGGACCCCTGCGGGGCGAGCCTCGGGAGGTGCTCGCCCCGCGGGGGTCCGTGGGGGTGGTGCCGGGGTCGCGCCGCGGGCCTAGCCGGTGCTCCGCCCCGTCAGCCGGTCGCGGAGCCGGTCGATCATGCCGACACCGGGCCCGACGGTCTTGTGGAACAGCGCGGAGTGCGGGGCGGAGGGATGCGGCCGGGTCGGCGCCAGCTTCTTGGCGTTCTGCACCTTCTCGCCCAGCTCGACGAGGTCCTCGGCCGGGATGTGGGCGCGCAGCTTGGGGAACTGGTCGGACTCCTCGTCGTCGATGTGGTGGCGCAGCTGCGCCTGCAGCTCACGGACCAGCTCCATGAACTCCGGGTCGGAGGCGTCGACGCCCTCCACCCGCTTCATGACCTGGACGATCTCGTCGTGCTCCTGCTTGTCGTGCTCGACCTCCTCGGCACCGCCGGGCAGGTGCTTCTTCATCACCGGGTAGACGTGCATCTCCTCGGCGACCGCGTGGCGCATGACCTCCGCGATCACCGTGTCGGCCAGGTCCCGGCGCCGGTCCGCGTCCGGAGTGCCCTCGATCTGGCCGAGCAGCTCGAACATCTCCCGGTGGTCGGTCGTGAGGATGTCGACGACATCCCGGACCGGTCCGTCGGCGTGGGTGTCGGTCATGGGAGGTGCCTCCTCGGCGTCGTGGTTGCGTGGTGGTGCGGTTCCGCGGCCGGCAGCACCGGGGCGCAGCACCCTGATCCGGCCGCCCTCGGTCCGCCGTCCGACAGCGCGCTGATCACTCCTGACTCTAGGCCGCCGGGCACCGGCGGACCAGGCCTCGCAGGGTCGTGACGCGGTCCCCGGCAGGGCTGCGACCGGCGGCAACGGGGCCGGCCGGCCCCGTTGCCGCCCCTGACGGTCCGGTGGCTCAGACGAACTCGACCCCTTGGGCCAGGGGCAGCTGCCCGGAGTAGTTGACGGTGTTGGTGGCCTGGCGCATGTAGGCCTTCCACGAGTCCGATCCGGACTCCCGTCCGCCACCGGTCTCCTTCTCCCCGCCGAACGCCCCGCCGATCTCCGCACCGGAGGTGCCGATGTTCACGTTGGCGATGCCGCAGTCGGAGCCGGCCGCGGAGAGGAACCGCTCGGCCTCGGCCTGGTCCTCGGTGAAGACCGCCGAGGACAGCCCCTGCGGCACACCGTTCTGCAGCTCGATCGCCTCGGCGAACTGCGAGTAGGTGAGCACGTAGAGGATCGGGGCGAAGGTCTCCTCCTGCACGACCTCGCTCTGCGCCGGCATCCGCACGATGGCCGGCTGCACGTAGAAGGCGCCGGGCTGCTCCTCCGCCAGCACCCGCTCCCCGCCGGTCAGCACCGTGCCGCCCTGCTCCTCGGCCGAGCGCAGCGCCTCTTGCATGGCGTCGTGGCTGCGCTCGTCGATCAGCGGGCCCACCAGGTTCGTGGCCTCGCGGGGGTCCCCGATGCTCAGGGTGCCGTAGGCCTGGACCAGCTTCTCCGTGAGGACGTCCACGACGGACTCGTGCACGATCAGGCGCCGCATCGTGGTGCAGCGCTGTCCCGCCGTGCCCACGGCGGAGAAGACGATGCCCCGCAGGGCGAGGTCGAGATCGGCACTGGGGGCGACGATCGCGGCGTTGTTGCCGCCCAGCTCCAGCAGGGCCCGGCCGAAGCGGGCGGCCACGCGCGGGCCGACCTCCCGGCCCATGCGCACCGATCCGGTGGCCGAGACCAGGGCCACCCGGGGGTCGTCGACGAGACGCTCGCCGCCCGCACGGCCGGCGAGCACGAGCTGGTGGATGCCGGCCGGCGCCGCGCAGTCCGCGGCGGCACGGCGCAGCAGGGCGTCGGCGCCGAGCGCGCAGAGGAGAGCCGTCTCGGAGGGCTTCCACACCACGGTGTCGCCGCAGACCAGGGCAAGGGCGGTGTTCCAGGAGTGGACGGCCACGGGGAAGTTGAAGGCCGAGATCACGCCGACCACGCCCAGGGGGTGCCACGTCTCCATGAGCCGGTGCCCGGGGCGCTCGGAGGGCATGGTGCGGCCGTAGAGCATGCGGGACTGGCCGACGGCGAAGTCGCAGATGTCGATCATCTCCTGCACCTCGCCGAGGGCCTCCGAGGTGATCTTGCCGGCCTCGGCCTGCACCAGCACGGCGAGGTCCGCCTTGTGCTCGGCGAGCAGCTCGCCCCACCGCTTGACCACGGCGCCGCGCGCCGGCGCCGGGACGTCGCGCCAGCCCGGGAAGGCCTCGTGGGCCCGGCCCACGGCCGCGGTCACGTCCTCGTCGGAGGCCGCCGGCAGGGTGGTCAGCACCTCACCGGTCAGGGGGCTGCGGGCTTCGAGCTCGCCGGAGAGGGCGTCGACGTCGACCCCGCACGCGCGGAGGGCGCGGCGGACGTCGGCGGCGAGGGTGGTCTCCTGGGCGGTCTGCGACATGGTGTCTCTCCTTGGGCTCGAGTGTGCTCACGTGTGGTGCGGTGTGCTGAGGTGGGCGCGCCCCGGGCGGGCACGGGGTGCGGGTGCGGTGCTCAACGTGCGACGACGGCGGCGGCGAGCTGCTCGCGCAGCCGGGCCACCGACGCGTCCTGCTGACGCCGGTACAGGTCGTGGGGGTCGGCGACCGGACGGCCGACGATGTCGGACAGCACGGTGAGGTCGTAGTCGGTGCCGGTCCGGGCGTCGTCGCGCGAGCCCTCGTCGCTGAGGTTGGAGCGGAAGATCCCGGCGGCGGACCGGGGCAGGAAGTCCTCGTAGACGATGGGCTCCGGCACCGCGACGCCGGACTCGACCAGCACCGCGAGCTCGGTCTCCGGGCCCGGACGGTCCTCCCCCGCCCGGGCGAGGGCGTCCGGGTCGAGGACGTAGGTGAAGTACGCCAGGCCCTGGACCGCCAGCTCCTGCTCGGTCCGGGGCAGGTGCTCCTCCCACACGGAGCGGGCGACGTCGACCCGGACCCCGCCGCCCTCCCCGGCCGCCAGCCGGCGGTCGGTCTCGTCGATCATCCGGTCGTACAGGTCCCGTCCGGCCCGGGTGAGGGCGATGCCGCGCTGCTCGACCTCCCCGAAGCGCACCCGCAGCTCACCGGGGCCCACGGTGCCGTCCTCGAAGCGGAAGACCCGGTCCTCCGCGAGGGCGCGGAAGGAGGTCTGCCGCAGCAGCACGTCGGGACCGTCCCAGCGCGGCGGCCCCTGGATCTCGTCGATCATCGTGATCCCCAGCGCCTGCATCCGGGCGTAGAGGTCGTCGATGTCCAGCACGCGCGGCGTGAGGTGGTTGATGTGGGTGGTGGGGACCCCGCCGATGTCGGCGGCCACGGCCGAGACGGCCTCGAGCTCCCGGTACCAGGCGTGGTCCACCGGGTCACCGGAGAGCTCGAACGCCCCGGTGGCCAGGTCCAGCAGCCGCTCGGCGTCGTCGTCCGCCAGGCCCCCGTGCTCGGCGGCCCGGTCCGCGAGGTCGAGCAGCTCCTCCGGGAACAGGGTGCGGTGGTCGAAGAACTCCTGGAGCCGCTGCTGGAGCACCGGGTCGAAGAAGCGGGGGTCGTCGGCGGCGAGCATCGAGGTGAAGACCCGGAACGGGTTGCGGGCCAGCTCCTCGGGCTCGACGGGGCGGAAGGCGGTGGAGACCACCGGCACGGAGGACGACGAGGCGTCGCGCAGGTCGTAGAAGCCCACGGGGTGCATGCCGAACGCGGCGAAGACCCGTGCCACATGCGCCATCTCCCGGGGCGAGCCCACCCGGATCGCGCCGTGGCGCTCGGCCGTGACCCGGTCGATGCTGCCCAGGCGCTGCGCGTCGGCGCCGTGGCGCGCCAGGAAGTCCTCGTTCACGGCGGCCGAGACGTCGACCAGGGTGGTGTAGGCCGGCACCTCCGCGCCGTACATCGTGGACAGGCTGCGGGCGAACCGGGCCCGCAGCTGCCACAGCTGCTGGAAGGTCATGGCGGTGGTTCCTCTCGACGTGCTCGGGACGGGGTTCAGATGATGTTCACTTCGTGCAGCCCGGACGCGGCGGCGGAGAAGCGGTCCGCGGAGAAGTGGCCGGGGTCCAGGAAGGACGGGCGCCCCAGGAAGAGGTCGGCCACCAGCTCCCCCACTGCGGGGCCCTGGAGGAACCCGTGCCCGGAGAACCCTGTGGCGTAGAAAAAGCCGGGCAGCTCGCGGGCCTCGCCGATGAGTGCGTTCCGGTCCGGGGTGTTCTCGTAGAGGCCGGCCCAGCCGCCCTCCAGGTCGGGGTTCTCGAGCTGCGGGGCGCACACGCCGGCCGCGGCGTTCAGCTCGGGCAGCCAGTCGTAGTCGAACTCGCGGGCGAACCCGGGCTCCTGCTGGTGGGAGATGCCCAGCAGCAGCCCGTTGCGGTAGTTGTGGTGGTAGAACGTGGTCGAGAGGTCCAGTGTGAAGGGCACCGTCGGGTAGGGGACCACCCGCTGGCGCGTGAGGCCGATGAGGCGCCGGACGGGGGTGACCGGCAGGTCCACCCCGACCATGGCGCCGATCCGGGCGCTCCACGCCCCGGCGCAGCACACGACCGCACCCGTGCGGATCGTGCCCCGGTTCGTGGTCACCGACTCGACGCCGCCGGCGTCGCGCTGGACGTCCACGACCTGGGTGCGGTCGAGGATCGTCACGCCGAGCGCCACGGACGCGGCCGCGTAGGCGGCGACCACCGCACCCGGGGCCGCGAACCCGTCCCCGGGGGAGAACGAGGCCCCCGTCAGCGCCGCCGGGTCGAGCAGCGGGTTGATCTCGGCGGCCTCGCGGGGGGACACCATGCGGCTGTCGACCCCCAGTCCGTTCTGGACCTCGGTGGCTCCCTCCAGGTCGGCGACCTCCGCCGCGGACCGGCACAGGAACAGGTAGCCCACCTGCTGGAACCCGATGTCCGCCCCGAACTGCTGCGGGAAGCGCCGGAAGGCCTCCAGCGAGCGACGGCCGAGCTCGATGTTGCCCGGGTCGGAGAAGTTCGCCCGCACGCCGCCCAGGGGCTTGGCGGAGGACCCGCTGCCCAGCTCGGCGCGCTCCACGACCACGATGTTGCGCACCCCCCGGACCGCGAGGTGCCAGGCGGTGCTCAGGCCCATGATCCCGCCGCCGACGACGACCACGTCGGCGGCCGGGGGCTGGACGGTGGCATAGGTCGGGTCCAGCTCGACGATCTGGTCCACCACGGGCCCTCCCTCCGCCGGCTCCGTCCGAGCTGGCTCTCCGACCCACGCCGCCTATGTCATCGGTTATCGATAACCAGCATGATCGGGTGCCCGGCGCCGGTCAAGGGTCGGGTCCGTTCTTCTCGCGACCGGGGCACTCTTTCCCCGGGCCCGGGCCCGGTTCCGGCGCCGAGGGCCGCCCTACCCACCGCGGGGTGCGGCACCGGTCCGTCCCCGGTCCGCCGCAGCCTCCCGCCGGGTGACCGGACGTTCACGGGCGGGCGTAGTCCAGGTGGCGGACCATCCGCTCGGCCGCGAGCTCCGGGTCGCCGCCGACGACGGCCTCGGTGATGCCCCGGTGCTCCGCGGCGGAGCTCTCCAGCAGCCCGCGCTCCTGCAGGTGGTAGGAGCCATTGATGCGGGACTGGTCCCGCAGGTTCTCCACGATCGCGGTCCACCGGGCGTTCCCGAGCAGGCCCACGAGGGCCGCGTGGAAGCGCTGGTCGGCCTCGAGGTACTCCAGCATCCCGTCCGCGGCGGCCGCGGCCACGGTCTCCTCCGTCAGCCTCCGCAGCAGGACCGCGTCCTCGGCCGTGACGCCGGACTCGGCCACACGGCGCACCGCCTCCACCTCGACGAGGCGGCGGAGGTCGTAGACCTCCTGCCTGTCGCGGTCCGTCAGCTCCACCACGCGGAAGCCGCGGTTGCGGACGAGTTGGAGCAGGCCCTTGTTGGCCAGGGACATCATGGCCTCGCGGGCGGGGCTGTTGGACACCCCGAGGCGGGCGGCGAGGGCGTTGGCGGAGTAGATCTCCCCCGGCCTCATGGCCCCGCTGAGCAGCGCCCGGCGGATCAGCGCCTCGGTCGAGTCCTTGAGAGTGGGGCGCGAGAGTTCCACGACGTGGAGCGCGTCGTCCCAGGCGTCGGTTCGCTCCATCCGCCCTCCAGCCTGCCCCTCGTTCCGCGCGGCCCCTGCGGGAGGCCTGTCGACGTCCTGAAGAACATAGCAGTCGGCCCCGGGCCGCGCCGGGTGCGCACGGAGCGCGATCCATATCACACACATGTTCGATCTGTCCAAGATCACACTCCCGAGGCGTTGGATGTCCTCGAGATCGTCCGTAGCATCGAACGTGTCACCTCGTTGGGCTCGCCGACGCGCCTTCCTCACCCCCCTTGCTCCACACGGAAGGACCAGCCATGTCCGCACCTCGCACTGCCGTGCTCCAGGTGGTCAACGCCCCGGACCGCAACGGCATCCGCCTCGCCCTCCTCGCCCTCGCCCTCGGCGGCTTCGGCGTGGGCACCACCGAGTTCGCCTCGATGGGCCTGCTCCCCTTCATCGCCGAGGACCTCGACGCCTCGATCCCCGCCTCCGGGCACGCCATCGCGCTCTACGCGCTGGGCGTGGTGGTCGGCGCACCGCTCATCACGTCCCTGACCTCCCGGGTGGAGCGCAAGACGCTCCTGCTCGGGCTCATGGGCGCGTTCACCGCGGGCAACGTCCTGTCGGCGGCCGCCCCCTCCCTCGAGTGGCTGTACGTGGCACGGTTCCTCTCGGGCCTGCCCCACGGCGCCTACTTCGGGGTCGCCGCAGTGGTGGCCTCCTCCCTGGTGCCGCGCGAACGGCGCGGCACGGCCGTGGCCCGCGTGGCCCTCGGCCTCACCGTCGCGAACATCGTGGGCGTGCCCCTCGCCGCCGTGCTCGGCGGGACCCTCGGCTGGCGGTCCGGCTACGGGCTCGTGGTGGTCATCGGCCTGCTGACCGTGGCCGCCCTCGCCCTGTGGGTGCCGCGCACCCACAACGGCGGCGGCGTCTCCGTGGCCCAGGAGATCCGCGCCCTGGGCCGCCCTCAGGTGGCCCTCACCCTCGTGGCCGGGGCGGTGGGCTTCGGCGGGATGTTCGCCGTGTACACGTACATCTCCCCGATCCTGACCGAGCTCAGCGGCCTCGGCATCTCCGCGGTGCCGTGGGTGCTGGCCGTGTACGGGGTGGGCATGACCGCGGGTTCCCTGCTGGCGGGCCCGCTGCTGGACCGCTCCATCGAGCGGACCGCCCTGGGTGCGGGCGCCGTCTCCGGCGTGGCACTGGCCTTCTTCGGCCTGTTCGCCCACTCCGCGGTCGCAGCCGTCCTGGGGGTGCTGTGGATCGGCGCCATGGGCGCCCTCTTCAGCACCGCGCTGCAGATGCGCCTGCTCCGCGAGGCCAAGGACGCCCCGTCCCTGACCGCCGCCATGAACCACGCGGCCTTCAACCTGGCCAACGCCATGGGCGCCTTCCTCGGCGGCACCGTCATCTCCGCCGGCTGGGGCTACCGCTCCCCCGCGTGGGTGGGGGTGGGCCTGGCCGTGGCCGGCCTCCTGGTCCTGGGCTACGCGACGCGCCTGCACCGGACAGGGACGGCACCCGTGTCCTCCCCCGTGGACACCCGGTCCCCGTTGGCCGTCCGCACCTTCTCCGGTCTGGTCGTCCTCCTGCCCGAGCCGGCGCTCGCCGGGCCGGTCCCGGCGAACAGCGCCCGGACCATGGACTGGGTCGATCTCGGCCGGTGACCGGCGCAGCAGCGCCCGGGGATCCGCACGGTCCCCGCACACGACCACCCGGGGCGCTGGACGCCGTCGTGACGGTTCCTGTCGAACTCCCGAGGAGCTCCGCGCCGGGGTGGCACACTCGGTTCCATGCATGAGCTCGTCGTGCTCGGCACCGCCTCCCAGGTCCCCACGCGCACCCGCAACCACAACGGGTACCTGCTGCGCTGGAACGGCGAGGGCCTGCTCTTCGACCCCGGCGAGGGCACCCAGCGGCAGATGACCCTGGCAGGCGTGTCGTCCCACCGGGTCACGCGCATCTGCCTCACCCACGTCCACGGCGACCACTGCCTCGGGCTGCCGGGGGTGCTCTCGCGCATGGTCCTGGACGGCGTCGCCCACCCGGTGCACCTGCACTACCCCGCGTCCGGCGAGGACGTGGTCCGGGCGCTGGTGTCCCTCGCGACCCCCGGCCTCGATCTGCGGCGGCACCCGCACGCCGGCCCCGGTCCGGTCGCGGCAGGGCTCGAGGTCCGGCCCCTGCTCCACCGCGTGGAGACCTACGGCTACCGGCTCGTGGAGCCCGACGGCCGCACGTTCCTGCCGGACCGGCTCGCCGCGGCCGGGATCACCGGCCCCGACGTCGGCCGCCTCCGGCGCGAGGGGCGGCTGCGCGGAGTGCGCCTCGAGGACGTGTCCGAGCCGCGACCGGGCCGGCGCTTCGCCCTCGTCATGGACACGGCGCCGTGCCCGGGCGCCGAAGAGCTCGCCGACGGAGTCGATCTGCTCGTGGCCGAGTCCACCTTCGCCGACGACGACGCCGCCCTCGCCGCACGGTACCGCCACCTCACCGCCGGCCAGGCGGGTGCGCTGGCCGCCGGCGGGGGCGTCGGCATGCTCGTCCTCACCCACTTCTCGTCGCGGTACACCGACGTCGACCGGCTCGCCGAGCTGGCGCGGGTGCGTGCCGGCGGGGCGACCGTGGTCGCCGCACAGGACCTCGACCGGATCGTGCTCCCCTCGAGGCGGCGCCCCGGCCGCGCGCCTCGAACAGCCCCTCGCTGAGCAGCCGGCCAGGGAGCGGCGGGGCCCGCTCGTCGGCATCGGGACTGCCTTGACGTTAGAGTTGGTCCAGACTTCCCGGTGCCGTCGCGCACCGCGCGCGGACCGAGCTCGACGAGAGCCGTCCGCGCTGACCGGCTCCACCCCATGATGAAAGCGTGATCCTTTGGCCACTCCCTCTCGTAAGCTCAAGTCTCCGCCGTCGTTGCCTGTGGGGGGGTTGCGGGTGATTCCGTTGGGGGGTTTGGGGGAGATCGGGCGGAACATGACGGTGTTCGAGTTCGGGGGGAAGTTGTTGGTGGTCGATTGCGGGGTGTTGTTCCCGGAGGAGCATCAGCCCGGGATCGATGTGATCCTGCCGGATTTCACCGCGATCCGGGATCGGTTGAAGGACATCGTGGGGATCGTGCTCACGCATGGGCACGAGGATCACATCGGGGGGGTGCCGTATCTGCTCAAGGAGCGCCCGGACATCCCGGTGATCGGCTCCGAGCTGACGTTGGCGTTCATCACCGCGAAGCTCACCGAGCACCGGATCACCCCGACCACGGTGCACGTGGAGGCCGGGGACCGGCATGTGGCGGGTCCGTTCGAGTGCGAGTTCGTGGCGGTGAACCATTCCATCCCGGACGGGTTGGCGGTGGCGATCCGCACGGACGCGGGGTTGGTGCTGCACACCGGGGACTTCAAGATGGACCAGTTCCCGCTGGACGAGCGGATCACGGATCTGCGGCACTTCGCGCGGTTGGGTGAGGAGGGGGTGGATCTGTTCCTCACCGATTCCACCAATGCCGAGGTCCCGGGGTTCACGACCTCGGAGCGGGATCTGACCCCGGCGATCGATCAGGTCTTCGCCACCGCCCCGAAGCGGATCATCGTCTCCAGTTTCGCCTCGCACATCCACCGGATCCAGCAGGTCCTCGACGCCGCGCACGCCCACGGGCGCAAGGTCGCGTTCGTGGGCCGGTCGATGGTGAAGAACATGGGCATCGCCGCGGAGCTGGGGTATCTGAAGATCCCGGCCGGGTTGGTGGTGGATTTCAAGAAGCTGCGCTCCATGCCCGAGACCAAGGTCGCCCTGGTGTGCACCGGGTCCCAGGGGGAGCCGCTGGCGGCACTGTCGCGGATGGCCTCGGAGACCCATCAGATCCGGCTCTCCCCGGGGGACACGGTGCTGCTGGCGTCGTCGTTGATCCCGGGCAACGAGAACGCGATCTACGGGATCATCAACAAGCTCACCGATCTCGGGGTGAAGGTCGTGCACAAGGGCAACGCGAAGGTCCACGTCTCCGGGCACGCCTCGGCCGGGGAGCTGGTGTACTGCTACAACATCGTGCGTCCCACCCACGTGCTGCCGGTGCACGGGGAGTCCAAGCACCTGCACGCCAACGCGGAGCTGGCGATCCGCACCGGGATCGATCCGGGCAAGGTGCTGATCGGCCGTGACGGCACCACGGTGGATCTGATCGACGGGCGGGCGAGGATCTCCGGGCAGGTCGAGGCCGGGCTGGTCTACGTCGACGGGCACACCGTGGGCAAGGTCACCGAGGAGACCCTGGTGGAGCGGCGGATGCTGCAGGAGGGCGGGGTGGTGACCGTGGTCGCGATCGTCGACGCGGACACCAACGCGCTGACCGAGCCGTTGGAGTTCATCGCCAAGGGCTTCGTGCACGACGCCCAGGTCTTCGACGGGGCCGTGGCCAAGGTCACCGCGGCCCTGGGCCGGGAGTCCGCCGCCAAGCTGGAGGACCTCGAGGACCTCGAAGCGCTCATCGCCCAGACCGTCACCCGCCACCTGGAGCGGGCCTACCGGCGGGCCCCGCTGGTCACCGTCGTCGTCATCGACGCCTGACCCCCACCCACCCC